>CAIPWG010000034.1 GCA_903868655.1 uncultured Sphingomonadales bacterium | reverse complement strand
TGCCGGCGCAGGGTTGGCTTGCGGTATGGTCGCGGCACGTGAACGGGCAGCGCGGGGTTGGGCCGTCCGCAAGCGGGCAAGCGCGCGCCGGTGCAGCACAACGCCCAGAACCAAGCCGACAGTGCCGCCCAATCCGGCCAGCAGCACCACCAGCGCCAGACGCGCGGTCTGGCCCAGCGGGGGTGCAGCGGCAGGCAGTATCGCGGGCAGATGCAGATGGACCACCAGTGACGCAAGGGCGTCAGCGCTTGCTACCAGACAACCCAAACCAAACAGCGCCGCCAGCCACAAAGCGCAAAGCGCTGGAAACAGGCGATGAACCGCAACGCCGGGTGTTGCCACGCCGGGTGCTTTGGATGGCTGGGTCGGTTTCGACCGAAGGCTCGCTAAGTTGATCACAACGCTCGTTTTCGTCCTTGCCTAACGCCTTGTTTCACCAATCGGTGCGAAAGTCAGGCGGCTATGCGGGCAGTTTCACGCTTCCGGGCTATCACCGTTTGGTAAACGGGAAGATAACGTCTTGCGTTGAAACCCCAGTCATGGGCCTGCTCGACGTGGCGGCGTGCAGCCACGCGGCGCTCCTTCCACTGTGTCCGATCGGTCAGGAGGTCAACCATCGCGCGCGCCAGTTGCGCCGGATCGTCGGGTGCAAACAGCGTTCCGGTCGTGCCGTCTTCGATCAGCTCGCGATGGCCGCCGACGCTGCTGGCGGCGACCAGTTTGCCCTGCGCCATCGCCTCCAGCGGTTTGAGCGGGGTGACGAGATCGGTCAGTCGCATGGCTTTGCGCGGGTAACACACCACGTCGGCCAGCGCGTAATAGCGTTCGACCTGATCGTGCGGCACACGTCCGACAAAATGAATGGCCTTGGCTGCGCTTGATGCGCGTGCGGCCGCGCGCAGCGCAGATTCAGCCGGGCCTCCGCCGACGAGCAACAACCGTGCATTGGGGCACCCTGCAACAATCGCAGGCATTGCCGCGATAAGGTCATCGAGCCCCTCATACGGATAAAAGCTGCCCAGAAATCCAATGACCGGCCCGTCGCCCAAGCCAAGCTCGGCGGCCAGCGCTGCATCACGCGTGAGCGGTTCCCCGAACAGCGCCATATCCACGCCGTTGGGCATGATCGTGATCCGGTCTGCCGGCACATTGCGCGCAACCAGATCGGTTTTCAGCCCCTGACAGATTGTCACCACGGCAGCGGCGCCGGCAACAACCCGGTTTTCCAGCTGACGCGTCAGCCAATAACGCCACGATCCGGCAGAGCCGGTGCCATTCCCCACCGCGGCATCCTCCCAAAAGGCGCGGATTTCATAGACCAGCGGCAGACCCAGCCGCCGCGCCGCGCGCAAGGCAGCCATGCCGCACAAGGCCGGGCTATGCGCATGGAGCACGTCGGGCTGCCAGATTTGCGCCACCGCCTCGATCTGGTCGGCAAGCGCGCGTACTTCGCGCCATTCGCGCAAGCCCGGCGCGCCCAAGAGGCTGCCGGGGGTGCGCCAGAATCGCAACCCGTCGAGCACTTCGGCTCCTTCGGTATCGGTCGCATCCGGCACGCGCGGTGCGTAATGGCGCAAACCGGTCACGGCGGCGACTTCGAGCCCGAGCGCTTCTTGTGCTTTCAAAATCGCGCGGGTGCGGAACGTATAACCGCTTTGCAACGGCAGGCTGTGGTCGAGTATATGCAGGATGCGGGTCATGATTTGCTCATGCCACAACAAGGCTTAACGCGCTATCAACCGCGGTGGGTCCATGGTTCGTTTGCCGCACCGAACAAAGGCTGTTTTGCTTTGCCATGATCGACATGCTTGCCCTTGCCATTCCGCATTTCGTCATGGCGATTGCCGTATGGCGGCTGGTGCACCGCGCCGATCTCGACAATGACCCGGCCTTGCCGCGCAGTGGTGCAGATCGGTCCACGCAACCATGACCAATCTCGGGCTCAGTCTGTTTGTGCTGGCGTTTTTGCTGTCCGGCTTTTCGCGTCCATTCCTGTTCGTGCTGGCTTATGCGTATATCGATATCGTTTCGCCACAGAAAATCAGCTGGGGCGCGTTGTCGTCGGTGCCGATTTCGCTGATGGCGTTTGTGCTCACCGTGGTGTTTTGGGTCGCCCGCGAAGACAAGACCGGCACTCGCCTGTCATCGCGGCAACTGTTGCTGATAGTGCTGCTGGCCTATTGCGGGTCAACCACGATCATGGCCGACTTTCCGACCGAGGCAGCCGGCAAGTGGGATTGGGTGTGGAAGGCACTCGTCTTCGCGATTTTTCTGCCGCTGACTTTGCGCACCCGGCTGCGCATCGAAGCTTTGACGCTGATCATGGTGCTGGGCGTGGGGGTGATCACCATCGATGGCGCCATCAAAACTCTGGCGGGCGGCGGCGGCTATGGTGAACTGAAACTGTTGGTGAATGACAACAGCGGGCTTTACGAAGGCTCGATCATCTCGACCGTGTCCATCTGCATCATTCCGCTCTCATTCTGGCTTGCTTCCTATGGCACGGTGTTTCGCCCCGGCTGGCTGGTGCGGTTGTTCGCCATCGGGGTCAGCTTTTCGGCAATCCTGATGCCGGTTGGCACACAAGCGCGCACCGGTTTGATTTGCGTTGCCGTGCTGGGAGTCATGAAACTGCGCAGCACCAAACGCCGTTTTTCCTATCTGGCACTGATCGGCCTGGGTGCAATGATCGCCATGCCGTTGTTGCCAGCCAGTTTCACCGATCGGATGAACACGATCAAGGACACCAAGGGCGACCAATCGGCCAGCACGCGCATGGCTGTGTGGCAGTGGACGATGGACTTTGCAAAGTCCCACCCCTTTGGCGGCGGGTTTGAAGCCTATCGCCAGGACAGCGTCAGCTATGACAAAGTGGTCACGGTAACAACGGGCAACAGCACGGCGACGCACACCGAACACGTTATCGAAATCGGCCGCGCATTCCATTCGAGCTATTTCGAGATGTTGGGCGAACAGGGCTATCCCGGGCTGGGCCTGTGGCTGTTGCTGCATATCATGGGCGTCGTGCAGATGGAGCGCATTCGCCGCCGGTTTGGCAAGGATCCTGCGCCCGAGCGGGCGTGGATCAGTCCGTTGGCCGATGCCCTGCAACAATCGCAGATTGTCTATCTGGTCGGTGGCAGCTTTGTCGGCATCGCGTTTCAGCCATTCTGCTACATGCTGGTCGGATTGCAATGCGGTCTGTCGGCCTATGTCGGCCGGCTTGATGAAGCCGCCGTGGAAGCGCGGCGGGTGGCAGGCCTGATCCGCCAGACGCCCGACCGCACGCCGGAACCAGCGCTTGCCATACGCCATCCAGGCACTGCCGGGCCGTTGCTGGGTGATTACACCGCAACTTAATCACGTGATTAACTTGCGGCTTGCGCCTGCGCGGGCAAGGCGGCATGACGGGCGCCTTGCAGACAAACCCACAGGGATCATCATGCCCAATTATATCGATGCCCATGCGATGAAGGATCTGATCGGACAGGTCGTCGGCACGTCCGAATGGGTCGAAGTGACCCAGGAACGGATCAACCAGTTTGCCGAAGCGACCGGCGATTTCCAGTTTATCCACCTCGATCCCGAAGCCGCTGCCAAAACCCCTTTTGGCGGCACGATCGCGCACGGATTTCTGACATTGTCGCTGATCCCGCTGTTGACCCAGGAAAGCAATGTGCCCCGTCCGCAGGGCATCAAAATGGGTGTCAATTACGGCGGCAACAAGACCCGGTTTTTGTCGCCCGTGCGGTCAGGCAAACGCGTCCGCGGCCATTTCAAACTGCTCGAAGTCGATGAAAAGCGCCCAGGACAGTGGCAGCAGACGATGGAAATCACAGTCGAGATCGAAGGCGAGGCCAAGCCCGCGCTGATCTGCGAATGGATCACCCAGTTTTTCGTGTAATCGCATTCGTGATCTGAACGGCGTGCGCCTCGCTGACAAACGGGTCGGCCAGGCGCACGTCAATTTTGTTCAGCGTGCGGGCTGTTGCCCCACCGGGAAAAGCGCGAAGGCTGCGTTTTCGGCAATCTGCAGCAGCGTTTCACGGCTGGCCTGCGCGCGGGCCATGGCCATCATGCCCAAAGTCGTGGCGGCCAGAACCGTCGACGCCAGCGCAGGATCGATGTCCCGGCGGTAATCACCTTGCGCCTGGCCGGCAGCAATCTGCTGCTGCATCCAGTTGCGGACTTCCTCCAGCAAGGCCTGGGCCAGATCAAGCGTCTCTTGCGAGTGGGCAAAGCGTTCCATGATGGTGTTGCCGATCAGACAACCTTTGCGAACGGGATCGTCGGCAAGCGAATTGGCAAATCCGCGCATCCAATACTCGATGGCCGCACCGCCTGTGACATCGGTTGGCAAAGATTTGCGAAATCCATCGATGTAACGTTCGAACACCGATTGAAAGAGCGCGTTTTTGTCTTTGACAAAGGCATAGATGCTGCTCGCGCCCAGGCCAGTCGCTTCATAAATGTCCGCCATCGACGTCGCCGCGAAACCGCGACGCCAAAAAACATCCATTGCATGGTCGAGAAAGGCCTCGGCATCGAAACTGCGCGGGCGCGCCATTGTCTGCAATCTCCCTGAAACGGCAACACGCAAAAGCGCTTGACCTATTCTGTAACGACTATTACCGTAAAGATCGTTACCGAATGTGCTATGCCATGTCTGTCTTGCATCCGCCACCCCGGATTCGTTGGCCGCGTCATGACGAGTGTCCTCCAACCGGCTGCATGGTCCATTACCGACAGCTTGATGTGCCCCACGCTGATGCCAACCAAAGGAATGTTTTTATGGCTCGTATCCTGTCCGCCCTGATCCTTGCGCTTGCTGTTACCAGCCCCGCTGCGGCGCAATCGTCAGGTGCCTATTACAGCGCCACGCTCGAAGCGCCGACTGCGCCCAACAAGATCATTTCAAGCGAAGTGGTCTGGTCGGCGCACGCCAATGTGCTCGAAGCGCCGATCTCTGGCGATGTTGCGCGTCGCGTCTGCGCCGTGCTTGCACAAAAAGTAGGCACGATCACCCAATTTACCGCCGATGGAAAAGCACTTTCCAGCGACGACATGGGTTATTGCAACAAGCATGCCCGCAAGGCCAAGTAATCCTGGCCTCAGATAGGATCAGCGGTGGTTGTGGCTGGCAATCCAGCCGTCAACCACCGGTGCAATCGAACCGCGCCAGCGTGATCCGTTGAAGATACCATAATGGCCGACTTCGGGCGCCAGATGGTACTTTTTCATCGCATCGGGCAGGCCGGGGGTCACATCGAGCGCGGCGCGGGTCTGGCCAATGCCGGAAATGTCGTCGCGTTCACCTTCGATGCACAGGATCGCCGTCTGGGTAATGGCGCCCAAATCGACAACCCGATCGCGGTGAACGAATTCACCGCGCGGCAGCAGATGCTGCTGAAACACCACGTCGACCGTCTGCAGATAAAATTCGGCGGTGATGTCGCAGACCGAACGGTATTCATCGTAAAACGCCTTGGTCGCATCGGCGCTTTCGCCATCGCCTTGCACCAGATGTTTGAACAGGCCGTAATGGCTCATCATGTGGCTGCCCAAATTCATCGACATGAACGACGCCAATTGGACAAAGCCCGGGTAGACTTGGCGCCCAGCGCCGGGATAGTTGACCGGCACATCGGTGATCACATTGTGCTTGAACCACACGTAAGGCTTGGTGATCGCGTGATCATTGACCGCAGTCGGGCTTTCGCGGGTATCAATCGGTCCCCCCATCATGGTCAGCGTCAGGGGACGGCAAGGGTGGCCATCGCGCGCCATTATGGCGGTTGCTGCAAGCGCCGGGACCGACGGCTGGCATACTGCCATGACATGCGCATCCGGCCCGATATGGTCGAGAAAGCCGATCAGATAATCGATATAGTCATCCAGATCGAACCGACCTTCGTCGACTGGCACTTGTTTGGCATCAACCCAATCGGTGATGTAGACAACATGGCGTTCAAGCATGCGTTCGACGGTGCCGCGCAGCAGCGTGGCGTAATGCCCGCTCATCGGTGCGACAATCATCAGGCGTGGGGCATCTGCGGGCAAACCGGGGTGGGTGAATTTCCTCAGATCTCCAAATGCGCGTTCGATTACCGTGGTTTCGGTCACCGGATATGCGGTTCCGTCAACCTGGATCAACTTGAGGCCGAACGCGGGTTTGCCACGGGGTGCTGCGGCATGGGCAAACACTTCCAGCGCGGATGCCAAGGCCTGGCTCGGCGCGGTACCGGCCATGGGATGGTGCGGGTGGTTCAACCATTCCGCCGCCATCGATGCAATGGCGCTGCCAGCATTGAGAAACGACCGCTGGATTTCATAAGCCTTGTACAACATCGCGCCGCATTCCCGATCACATCCGGACCTGTCGTATCAGAGTGCAAAAGCCACGCACCGTGCGAGTCCGACCCGTCGACAATGGGCGCTTTGCGGTGTTTGTGCAATGCAACCTGAAGGTGATGCCGCAATGCGGCATATGCCAGCCCATTTCGCCCATACCGTTGTTCCGAAAAATGCTCTAGGCGATCCGTCATGACTGAAACGACCCCCTCTGCCAGTTCCGAAACGCCAGCCGCGATTGAAACCGCGGTGGAGCGCGGCCGTCGTCGCTCGCTGGGCCCCTTGCGCATGGTGCTCGATCAGGCGCTGTCTTATCCCGGCAGGCTGGTTCTGGCCTCTGGCGCGTTGCTGGTGACTTCGGCCCTCACGCTGTCGGTGCCGTTCGGCTTCCGGCTGGTGATCGACAACGGCTTTGCAAAAGGGGCCAATGTGCACGCACTGGGGCACTGGTTCCTGTTGCTGTTCGCAATTGTGTCGCTGCTCGGCGTGTTTACCGCGATCCGGTTCTTCTTTGTGTCCTGGCTGGGTGAACGGGTTGTCGCCGATATCCGGCTGAAAGTGCAGGCCAATCTGTTGACCATGCCGCCCAGTTTCTTTGAGGAAAACAGCCCCAAGGAAATTTCCAGCCGCATGACCTCGGATACCGCGGTGATTGAACAAGTGGTCGGCACCACGATTTCGATTGCCTTGCGCAATTCGCTGACTGCGACGGGCGGCATCCTTTATTTGTTTGCGCTTGCCCCGGCGCTGACCGGTGAACTGCTGCTCGGCATTCCGGTGGTGGTCGTGCCGATCGCCCTGTTCAGCAGCCGTCTGCGGGGGGTGTCACGGTCCAGCCAGGACCGGGTGGCAATGGTTGGCGTGCGCATCGCCGAAGTGCTTGGCGCGATGAAAGTGGTGCAGGCATTCGGGCAGGAACCGCGCGAACAGGCCCGCTTTGCCGACGCGGTCGAACATACTTTTGCAACGGCGCAGCGGCGCATCCTGATCCGCAGCGTGATGACCGCGGTGGTGATCGTGCTGGTGCTGGGCGGCTTGACCGCGCTGATGTGGCAAGGCGCGCTCGATGTGGCTGCCGGGCGGATCAGCGGTGGAATGATTGCGCAATTCGTGCTGACCGGCGGGCTGATCGCCGGGGCGTTTCAGGCCCTGACCGAAGTTTACGGCGATTTGGTGCGTGGTGCAGGCGCGGCCGAACGGTTGAGCGAATTGTTGCGGGTCAGCCCGGAAATCGCCCCGCCATTGCGTCCGATCGCGATGCCGGTGCCGCCGCGTGGGCAGATCGCGTTTCAAAACGTGTCGTTCCGCTATCCCAGCCGGCCCGAAGTGGCCGCGCTCAGCGATTTTTCGTTGTCGGTCGAACCGGGTGAGACGGTGGCGATTGTCGGGCCTTCGGGGGCGGGCAAATCGACGCTATTCCTTCTGGCGGAACGTTTCTACGATCCACAGGCAGGTCTTGTGCGGATCGATGGCGTGCCTCTGCGCGAAGCCGATCCGGCGCAAGTACGAGCACGCATGGCGCTCGTGCCGCAGGAAGGGGTGCTGTTCGCCGCCACCGCGCGCGACAATCTGCGTTATGGCAAACCCGACGCCAGCGA
>CAIPWG010000033.1 GCA_903868655.1 uncultured Sphingomonadales bacterium | reverse complement strand
GCCATGACCAAGCTCACAAAAACGCTCCTCGGCCTCGGCGCCGCCATCGCTGTGATCGGTGGGGGAACATTCTGGTTTCTCCAGGCCGATGTTGCGCATGTGCCTTTTGCCGAAACGACCGGGCCGCACCCCAAATTGACCGAACCGCGTCCCCAGTCGTTTCCCACCATCGGCGTGGCGAAGCCGATCGGTTGGCAGCCAGGCGAATCGCCGGTTGTCGCTGCGGGCTTGAAAGTGACACGCTTTGCCGATGGGCTGAACCATCCGCGCACGCTTTATGTCCTGCCCAATGGCGATGTGCTGGCAGCACAGACCAATGCACCGCCAGCCAGCGCGCAAAGCGGGCTGACCGGGCTGATCGCGCGCTATCTGTTCCGTGCAGCGGGCGCGGGCGATCCTTCGCCCAACACGATCGTATTGTTGCGCGACAGCAAAGGCACCGGCACGGCCGACCAACGCTTCGTTATCACCAATCCTGCGATCAATTCGCCATTCGGCATGGTCCTGCGCGAGGGACGGCTCTATGTCGCCAACAACGACGCCGTGGTCTCATGGCCGTTCCAGCCCGGCCAGACCAGTCTGTTGGGCAAGCCTGACAAGCTGATGGATCTGCCCGCAGGCGGAAATCATTGGGCGCGCAACCTTTTGCTCAGTGCCGATGGCACCAGGCTTTACGTCACGGTTGGCTCGGCCACCAATATCGCCGAGGACGGGATTGCGCGCGAAGAGGGCCGTGCCGCGATCCACGAATATGATTTCACCAAACATTCGGCGCGCCAATATGCAGGCGGAATGCGCAATCCCAACGGGATGGATTTCAACCCGCGCACGGGTGAACTGTGGACTGTGGTCAATGAGCGCGATATGCTCGGTTCCGACCTTGTCCCCGATTATCTGACCAATGTACCACTTGGCGCGCAATATGGCTGGCCATGGGTCTATTGGAAAAAATTCCCCGATTGGCGCGTACAGGCACCCATGCCGGCAGATATGGTCGATTACGTGCGCAAACCCGAATATGCGCTGGGCGTGCATGTGGCACCGCTTGGTCTGACTTTTGCGCGGGGTGGAAACCTGATGGGATCACGCTTTGCCAGCGGCGCGTTTATTGCGCGCCATGGGTCGTGGAACCGCAAGCCACTGGCGGGATATGACGTCGTGTTCGTGGGCTTTGATGATCGCGGCAATGTATTGCCCGCTCCGCCGGTGCCAGTGCTGACCGGATTTTTGGGCGGTGAAGGCAATGCGCACGCCCATGGTCGCCCGGTCTGGGTCAGCTTTGCGCATGATGGCGCGCTGTTGGTCAGCGATGATGTGGGGGGCGTGGTCTGGCGCGTGGTAGCCCCGGGCGCTGCGCCTGCACCGCCGATCGCTGCAATGCCTACCCACGAAGCGCCGCCACTACCCAAAATGCCGCAACGTTTCACCATCCGCAAAGATGAGAATTCATACCTCAACAAGCCGCAATAAGATTCTCAATGGTCCGCGGCGGGGCTGTTGAGTGTTCGCCCTGCACGCCCTGCCAGTTCGGTGATATAGTACCACGCCACGCGTCCCGATCGGGCACCGCGGCGCTTGGACCATTCAAGCGCATCAGCGGGTTCGAAATCGAGCGCGTAAAATGCCGCATAACCGGCAACAATCGCCAGAAAATCATCTTGCGAACAAGCGTGAAAACCCAAGCTCAGCCCAAACCGGTCGGCCAAAGCGAGTTGGTCATCGACGGTATCGCGCGGGTTGATTGGATCATCCTGTTCGCGCATGTGGCGTTCGACAATCGCGCGGCGGTTTGATGTTACTGCCAGCCGTACATTGGCAGGCCGGGCCTCTACTCCGCCTTCCAGCCAGGACCGCAATTTGCGCGGGCCTTCGCTGTCGCCGTCGTCAAACCCAAGATCATCGATAAACACCAGATAATTGCGCGGTTGGCCGCGCAGGGCACCGAACAACGTGGCGAGGCTGGCGTCGGCATCGGCCTGGATCAGCGCAATCTGCCCGGGGTTCGCCTCCGTCGCTGCCACCACGCTGGCGCGCAGCAGCGCCGATTTGCCCATGCCGCGCGCGCCCCACAACAGCATGTCGTGCGCAGCATACCCCGCGGCCAAACGACCGACATTGCCAACTACCGCGGCTTTTTGCGCATCAATCCCTCTGATGAGGTCGAGTGCCGGTGCCTCCAGTCGAGACACAACGCGACCCCGGTCACCCTGCCAGACATAGGCAGGATGGCTCAGCCAATCGGTAGCAGGTGGCAAGGCCGGCGATAAACGGTCCAGCGCGTCGGCGATGCGCCGCAAGAGACCGATGGCTTCGGTCATCCCACCAAGGCTTCGGTGTCGAGATCATAAAGCAGCGCGGCACCACTCATTGCGGCTGCACCCAATCCGCGTGCCTCGGGCGCGATAGTCCGGTTGAAAAACCGTGTGATGGCTGCCTTTTCATCGGATCCCGTGGCTCTAACCTGCCGCACCAGCTGCCATCCAGCAACAGCCACTGCGCACATGGTCGTAAACGGAACCGACCCCGCCAGCTTGTCATCCAGACCGGCGTCACCACTCGCCATCCAGCTCGCCACTGCCGAGGCGTCCCGCGCCAGCGATGCCAATTCAGGGCTTTCGGCACAGTCAGTCAAAATGTCGGCCAGCAGCGCCTGCACCACCCCGCCATTGTCCATGCCCAGTTTCCGGGTCACCAGATCGGCGGCTTGAATGCCGTTGGTGCCTTCGTAGATCGGGGCAATCCGCGAATCGCGGTAAAATTGCGCGGCGCCGGTTTCCTCGACAAAGCCCATCCCGCCATGGATCTGGATGCCAAGGCTGGCCACCTCGCAGCCAATGTCGGTGCCCCAGGCCTTGAGCAAAGGCACTAGCACTTCGGCGCGGGCCTGTGCTGCGGCATCGCCCAACGTGCCGCGATCGACTTGACCTGCGGTGTAGTACAGCAAAGCGCGCGATGCTTCGGTCAGTGCGCGCATCCGCAGCAACATGCGACGCACATCGGGGTGCTCGACAATCGCTACTGGCGTCTTGTCGGCGCTGCTGGCACGGGCCGACTGGACTCGGTCGCGCGCATAATCACGTGCTTTCTGCCAAGCAGCTTCGGCAATTTGCACACCCTGGCTGCCAACGTTGATCCGTGCCGAATTCATCATGGTAAACATGGCGCGCAGGCCACCATTTTCGTGGCCGACCATTTCACCGATACACGCGGCGTTGTCGCCAAACACCATGACGCAAGTGGGTGAGGCATTGATGCCCAGTTTATGTTCGATCGAGGCGCAGCGCACGTCGTTGCGCGTGCCCTTTGCGCCTTGCGCATCGACATGAAATTTCGGCACAACAAACAGCGAAATGCCGCGCGATCCTGCCGGAGCCCCCGGTGTACGCGCGAGCACGAGATGGACGATATTGTCCGCCAATTCGTGTTCGCCCCAGGTGATATAGATCTTGGTGCCCTTGATCGCATATTTCCCGGCGTGTTCGCCTTCGCCGATCGGTGTGGCCGTCGTACGCAGTGCGCCCACATCAGACCCGGCTTGCGGTTCGGTCAGGTTCATCGTGCCCGACCATTCGCCCGAGACCAGCTTGGCCAGATAGCGCGCTTTCTGTTCGTCACTGCCGTGGTGATCGAGCGCTTCAATCGCACCAACGGTCAGGATGGGTAGCAGGGTAAGGCCCATGTTGGCCGCGCCCAGCGTTTCCAGCACGCACGTGGCGAGCGTGAACGGCAGGCCTTGCCCGCCATGGTTGATCGGCCCGGAAATGCTGTTCCAGCCCTGCTCAACAAAATCACGATAAACCTCGACAAAACCTTCGGGCAAATGGACTGTACCCGCATCCCAGCGCGCGCCTTGGGTATCGCCAATCCGATTGAGCGGCGCCCATTCGCCCGCTGCAACTTGGCCGATCCCGTCCGCGATCGCTTCCACCAGATCGGGTGTGGCAGCGGCGAACCGTTCGGATTGTGCCAATTCCTCGATCCCGGCGTTGACCCGCATGGCCAGGACCTGATCGGCAGTCGGAGCGGTGAAAGTCATTGAGCGGTGTTCCTTGGCAAGCCT
>CAIPWG010000032.1 GCA_903868655.1 uncultured Sphingomonadales bacterium | reverse complement strand
TAAATAGATGTATAGTTGTGCGTAAGCCAATACCCATCGGCATGAAAACCGTAGATCGTTTGGTTACGATGTGACAGATCTTTATAAGTCAGTGTGGTGCTGTTTACTGTGTCGACAGTGACCGCACTCGTGCCGATTTTAGTTCCTGACGCATTGTACAAGTTGCCGCTACCATCAATGCGATAAAAAACACCAGCATTGGCGTTGCCATTGGTGTAAAAGTTCTGATCGATGAAGATGCCCTTGCCACTGCCATCCGTGACATAGTTCGCTCCCGGGAATTTCTGATGGCAGGCGAATGCGCAAGAATCGGCTGTAACGCCTTGGACTTCGCTGATCCCGCTTGAAGTCGTCGGCAAGAGCATAGACGGCGAGCGATCCATGACGAGGAAAAAATTCACATTGGGCGCCTGGGTCGCATAGGCGGTGGACGATCCGCTGATCGACAACGAATTGGTTCCCAAAATGCCGCTGAACATATTGGCGGATTGACCGGCCCAGCCGACATAGGCCGTACGGCCCAGATTGATCCCGCCGGCGTCGGTGATTGTTATCACCAATTGGGTCGATGCATTGTACGTGAAATCTTTGTAATCGGTCACTTGCGCATTAAAAATCTGGCTCGCAGCGGCTTGCGCCACACTCGCCGATTGCTGAATATACAACTGGTCTGCTGCTGTCAGCGCCGCCGCATCGGCAACTGCGTTGATCCGCGATTGCAGCATTTGTGCACGCGCATAGTCGATGCAAAACCCCATTCCGAACAGGGTCGGAATTAAAGACAGCGCCGCCAGCAAGGTGACATTGGCATCGCGGTCGCGTGACATCGCGCAAGCCTGCAACCCAAGCCAAGCCAAGGAGCGTGCCAAATGGCGAATCACGGGGTGAAAGTTCATTGACAGGCGTTCCGCAGGCGAGATGGACCAAACGGCAATCTAAAGTACTGTGGTAAAACCGACCTCGGTAAGAAATACGGTAAATTACTTAGTCCGTCACACCGAGGCCGGGCATGGACAAGGCATTGGGCAATGGCTCGGTAATCTGCCACCGAAAGTCATAGCCTGGCCTACCAGAACAGGCCTGATTTTGGCGATGCAGGACCGCCCCTAAATGATTTGCGAATGGCGCACCGGCAATGTTTGGTGCCACAAGATCGCCCAAAGTGCGTTCAGCCAAACCGTGGCGCTCAACCACGTCGGGGCACACCACGGGACCCGCCGGACGTGACCACTCGGCACGAGCAGGTGGCGGCAGCAATGTAGGGCCCGGCCTATCATGTCGAAACCGCGGCATCGCTGCTGGATTGCATGGCGCATGCCGATGCTGTTCACACCGTGTCATCGCCCGCAGGATTTGATGCGCTGATGCGCGGCATTCGCGTCGTCACGTATGGCGCGCCGTTTTACGCCGGCTGGGGCCTGACCGAAGACTGCGCGATCAACCACCCTGCGTGGGTGCGACGCAAACGGCGCCTCACGCTGGACCAATTGTGCGCGGCCACCCTGCTGCTTTATCCACGGTATTGGGATGCGCAGGCCCAAT
>CAIPWG010000031.1 GCA_903868655.1 uncultured Sphingomonadales bacterium | reverse complement strand
CCGGTCGTTTTCAAGCGACCGGGGTTGGCGCCCGGCTTGAAGCGGCGCGCGCGGGGGTGTAGTCCCGCAGCATACCGCAAGACAATATCAGACGAGAAAGGCAAAGGGCATGTCAGTCGCCCCCGCAGACGTGGCGAAAATCGCGTCGCTCGCGCGCATCAAGCTTACCCAGCCCGAAATCGACGCGATGGTGCCCGAATTGAACGGCATTCTGGCCTGGGTCGAGCAGTTGGGTGAAGTCGATGTGACCGGTATCGAGCCGATGACCGCGGTCATTCCCAATACTCTGCGCCTGCGCGCCGATGTGATCGGCGCTGATCCGTTGACCGGCGGTGATGTGCGCGATGCGGTTCTGGCCAATGCGCCCGCAGCCGAACATGGCTTTTTCGGCGTGCCCAAGGTGATCGAATAATATGAGCGAACTGACCAATCTGGGCATCGCGGCGCTGCGTGACGGTGTTGCCAAGGGTGATTTTACGGCCACCGAAGTCGCCACCGCCTTCAACGCCGCCGTGGCAGAAGCCAATCCGGTGCTCAATGCGTTTATCGTGACCACGCCAGACCATGCTCTGGCCGCAGCGGGCATGGTCGATGCGGCGCGTGCCGCAGGCGCACCGCTGGGCAAAATGGCCGGCGTGCCAATCGGTATGAAGGACCTGTTTGCCACCAAAGGCGTGCAGACCACCGCCGCGAGCCATATTCTTGAAGGTTTTGTGCCGCAGTATGAATCCACCGTCAGCCAGCGTCTGTGGGATGCCGGTGCCGGGATGCTGGGCAAGCTGAACCTTGACCAGTTTGCGATGGGATCGTCGAACGAAACCAGCGCATTTGGCAATGTCATTTCGCCGTGGCGCGCCAATGGTGATACCGCCGCACGCGCACCGGGCGGATCATCGGGCGGGTCGTCGTCGGCCGTGGCAGCACGCATTGCGGCAGCGGCCACCGGCACCGACACGGGCGGTTCCATCCGGCAGCCAGCGGCGTTTACCGGCATCTCCGGGATCAAGCCGACTTATGGCCGTTGCAGCCGCTGGGGCGTAGTGGCGTTTGCCTCCTCGCTCGATCAGGCCGGGCCCATGGCGCGCGATGTTACCGATTGCGCGATCATGCTCGAAGCAATGGCAGGGTTCGATCCCAAGGATTCGACCAGTCTCGATCTGCCTGTGCCCGCGTGGTCGGACAACCTGAATGACAATCTGAAAGGCCTGAAAGTCGGCATTCCGCGCGAATACCGCCTCGACGGGATGGATGCCGATGTCGCCAAGAGTTGGGACGACGGGATCGCCTGGCTGAGGGATGCGGGCGCAGAGGTGGTCGATATCAGCCTGCCGCACACGCGGTATGCCTTGCCGACATATTACATCATTGCGCCCGCCGAAGCTTCGTCCAACCTCGCGCGGTACGATGGCGTGCGCTATGGCTTGCGCGATTTGCCCGATGGCGCCGGCCTGCAAGACATGTATGCGGCAACCCGCGCTGCCGGTTTTGGCGATGAAGTCAAACGCCGCATCCTGATCGGCACTTATGTGCTGTCGGCCGGGTACTACGACGCTTATTATACGCAGGCGCAAAAAGTGCGTACTCTCATCGCGCGTGATTTTGAGCTGGCGTTTCAGCAAGTCGATGTGATCCTGACCCCGACCGCGCCGACATCGGCGTTTGCGTTGGGGGTCAAGAGCGCCGATCCGCTGGAAATGTACCTGAACGACGTGTTTTCGGTGCCTGCATCGCTTGCCGGTCTGCCAGCGATGTCGGTTCCGGCGGGGCTCGATCGTGCGGGCCTGCCGTTGGGGCTGCACCTGATCGGGCGGCCATTTGACGAACAGGGCGTGCTCAACGCCGGCCTTGCGCTTGAACGCAGGGCCGGGTTCTCCGCGCGTCCGGAAAAGTGGTGGTAAGATGAGCAGCTATCGTATCCAGGGCGCCACCGGTGAATGGGAAGTGGTGATCGGGCTGGAGGTCCACGCCCAGATCAGCACGCAGGCCAAGCTGTTTTCGGGCGCAGCGACCGCGTTTGGTGCAGAGCCGAACACGCAAGTCAGCCTGATCGACGCAGCGATGCCGGGCATGTTGCCCGTGCCCAATCGCGAATGTATCCGTCAGGCGGTGCGTACCGGCCTTGCCATCAACGCCGTGATCAACCCGTGGTCGCGGTTCGATCGCAAGAACTATTTCTATGCCGATTTGCCGCAGGGCTATCAGATCAGCCAGCTTTATCACCCGCTGGTTGGCGAAGGCGCGATTGAAATTGTCCCAGATGACAAGAAGCCCGATGAAACCATCGTGATCGGGGTGGAACGCATCCACGTCGAACAGGATGCGGGCAAGCTGATGCATGATCAGCATCCGACAATGAGTTACGTCGATCTCAACCGTTCGGGCGTGGCGTTGATGGAAATTGTCAGCCGGCCGGACATGACCAGCCCGGCCGAAGCTGGTGCCTATCTGACCAAGCTGCGCACGATTCTGCGCTATGTCGGATCGTGTGACGGCAACATGGATCAGGGATCGATGCGCGCCGATGTCAACGTTTCGGTGCGCCGTTCGGGTGAACCGCTGGGCACACGGACCGAAACCAAGAATGTCAAGTCGGTGCGCTTTGTGATGGCGACTATCGAATACGAGGCCAACCGTCAGGTCGACGTGTTGGAAGCCGGTGGCAAGATCGTGCAGGAAACCCGTCTGTTCGATCCCGACACCGGCACCACGCGATCGATGCGAAGCAAGGAAGACGCGCACGACTATCGATATTTCCCCGATCCGGACTTGCTGCCGCTGGTGCTTGATGACGCGTTCATCGAAGAATGCCGCGCCAGCTTGCCCGAACTGCCCGATGCCAAACGGCTACGCTATGCCAGCGAACTGGGCCTGTCGGCATACAACGCCGGGGTGTTGACGGCGGATGCAGAAACCGCGCGCTGGTTTGAACGGTTAGTCGCGCAAAGTGCGGCGCGGCAGGGCAAAAGCGAGAGCGATGTGGCGCGCGCAGCGTCGAACTGGTTGACCAGCGAACTGTTTGGCGCGCTGAACAAGCTGGGGACGACGCTGCTCGACAGCCCGGTTACGCCCGAAGCCGGGGCAGAGTTGCTGGCGTTGGTCGGCGATGGCACGATTTCGGGCTCGATTGCCAAGCAAGTGCTCGAAAAAATGCTCGAAACCGGTGATGCTCCGGGTGTTATCGTCGAACGCGAAGGCCTGAAACAGACCAGCGATACGGGCGCCATCGAAACGGCAGTCGATGCCGTGTTCGCCGCCAATACAGACAAAGTGGAACAGTACCGCGCGGGCAAGGAAGCCTTGTTCGGCTTTTTCGTCGGGCAGACGATGAAAGCCATGCAGGGCAAGGGCAATCCGCAGCTGGTCAACCAGGTGCTGAAAACCAAGCTCGGATAACCGACGAAGTCATCCCGCCTGTGTCCGCCCCGGCATGGCCCGGGGCGGCGCGTCGTGCGGGCCGCGGGGGGATCAATCCCCCGCTTTCATGTCTTCTATCGGCAGGCCGAGCTTGGCCAATTGCGGCCGGATCGTCGCGGCATCACCCACCACGACCCACACGATCCGTGAAGGGTCGATCTTGGCACGCGCCGCGGTATCGAGATCAGCGGCAGTCATTGCGCGATAACGGTCGGGCAGGCGGGTGTAATAATCATCCGAACGCTTGTATTCGACAATTTTTGCAATCCCGTCGAGCACTGCGCCCGACGTTTCGAACATGCCTGGCAATTGGCGGGCCGATCCGGTGGCGGCCAGCCCCAATTCGGTTGCCGTGGTGCCTTTCGTGCTCAAATAGCCACTGATTTCCTTGCGCAGTTCGGCAATCGCCGGACCGGCCTGGTCTGTTTGCACCGGCGCGTAGATGCGCAGGGCAACCCGGTTTTGGCGATCGCCCATGGCGCTGTACGTGCCATAAGACCAGCCTTTGTCCTCACGCAAATTCTGCGTGAAACGGGCCAGGAACGATCCGCCCAGCACTTCATTGGCGGTTCGCAAAGTCAGCAGGTCATCAGTGCCCATCGCATTCAGCACTTCGCCACCCGCGATCTGTGCCTGAGGGGTGCCGGGGCGGTCGATCAGCACGATATGTTCGTGACTGGCAGGCAGAGCCTGGGCAAAGTCCTTGTGCGGTGCTGGACCAGCCGGAGCCTGCCAATCGCCAAAGCGTGCTTCGAGCAGTGCCTTGACCGCATCGAGCGTGGTGTCGCCCGTAACGAACAGGCTTGCCTGATCGGGGCGTAGCCAGGTGTGGTGCCATGTTTCCAAATCGGCACGGGTCAGATGCGCCACGCTGGCCTTTGTGCCGATGCCGCTTGGCGCCGTGCCATAAGGATGGTGTTCGCCGTAGATCGCGGGATAGAGCACGCGCAAGGCGGCACCGTCAGGATCCTGCATTTCGGCATCGATGGCGGCCAATTGCTGCGCACGCACGCGATCGAGGTCGGCAGCGCGCAAGCCCGGGTGGCGAACGAAATCCCGCAGCAGATCGAGCGAAGCAGGCAGATTTGCAGATAATGCGTCAAGCTGGAACGCGGTTTGGTCTGGCCCCGAACTGTCGCTGATTACCGCGCCCAGACGTTCGCGTGCGCGCGCCAGCTCGGTCGCGGTCAGCGACTGCGTACCTTCGTCCATCAGTTTCAGCAGCAGCGCCTGCGTGCCGCGTGCATTGGCCGGATCGGCGGCAAAGCCTGCATCGAACGACAGCCGCACTTGCACCACGGGTACGGCACTGCGTCGCGCAAAATAGACCTTGATCCCGTTTGCCAGCGTTGCGCGTTCGATCTTGGGAAACGGCAGGGCTGCCACGTCGGCGGCTGCTGGCAGATGGCTGCGGTCGCCATCGGCTTTGGTGGCAACCAGTCCCGCTGGCACGGGAGTAACCGGCGGCGCGGGGGGCAAGGCATTGTCGCCGCCGTGGTTTTCGCCGCCTTCGGTGCGGGTGCCGGGTTCGATGGTCAGCGACAGGGCCGGGCTTTGCAGCCATTTGCGCATCGCCGTGCGCACATCGTCGGGTGTCAGTCGGGCGGTCCGTTCAAGCTCTGTCCGATAATGCGACGGGTCGCCGTTATAGAGCAGGCCTTGCGCCAATTGCGGCGCTTGTCCGGAAAAGCCACCGACCGATTCAAGCGAGCGGATCGTGCCTCCGACCACCGCGACGCTGGCGCGTTGCAATTCGTCTGCGGTAGGTCCTTCTTCGATCAGGCGCTTGATTTCGGCATCGAGTGCTGCGCCTACGGCTTTGGCATCGCCACCCGGCTTTACATCGGCCAGTGCGCTGAACTGCCCGCCTTGGGCAAAGACATCAGCACTGGCGCCAGCAGCGTTGGCGATTTCGCGCCCGTGGACCAGTTGATCGGCCAGACGTGAACTCGACAAGCCGCCCAGAATGGTCGCGCCAATCTGCAAGGGCAGATAGTCGGGATTGTCGAGCCCGGGGATCGCCCAGATGCGCAACAGGCGGGTAGTCGCCACCTGATCCTTCATCGTGCGCGCAACGGGTGCGGTCAGCGGCACGACCGGCACGCTGACCGGTTGCACTTTGGGCCCGGGTGCAATCGCGCCAAACCAGCGGGTCACTTTGTCCTTGGCAGTGGCCAGATCGATATCGCCCGCCAGCACCAGAATGGCATTGTTGGGGGCGTAATGATCGCGGAACCAGGTCTTTACGTCGTCAAGCGACGCTGCGTTGAGATCATCCATCGAACCGATGGTAACGTGATGATACGGATTTCCGGCGGGATAGAGCGTTTCCTGCTGCGCATACTGGGTCAGACCATAAGGCTGGTT
>CAIPWG010000030.1 GCA_903868655.1 uncultured Sphingomonadales bacterium | reverse complement strand
TTGAGTGTCACATGCGGACGGCCATATTGGGCGCGCAGCAAATACCCGGCCAGCGATGCGCGTGCCCCGGCGTGATCGAGCACATCGACCGCGATGCCAGCCGCGCGCAACCGCGCAATACCAACGCCTGCGGTGCGCGGATCGGGGTCGAGGCAACCGATGACCACGCGTGCCGGGCGTGCCGCAGCCACCAGGTCAGAACAGGCCGGGCCGCGCGCGCTGTCATGCGCACAGGGTTCGAGTGTTGCGTATAGCGTCGCGCCTTGCGCCTGCGCGCCTGCCATGGCCAGCGCGCCGGCTTCGGCATGGGGGCGACCGCCGGGCTGGGTAAATCCGCGCCCGATAACCCTGCCGTTGACAACAATCAGCGCGCCAACGGCGGGGTTGGGGCGGCTGAGCGGGCGGCCGCGTGCCGCCAATGCTGCGGTGGCAGACATCCAGTCGTTGTCGCTGTGCATCGCGATCAGGGGGTGGCAGATGGCGCGGCGGCAGGATCGGTAATCACTTTCGCGCCTTTGGTCAGATAACGATCGAGCAGCGCCTTGGCATGCGCGGCTTGTGCCCGCTGTTCAGCGTCACGCTCGGCCTTGCCCTTTTTGTCCATCGCATCGGTGTCGAGGCCGGTAGCGGCGCCGACCACTTTGTACATATGGCGGATATCGGCGGCGCGACGTTCTTCTTCAGCGGCTTCTTCACGCGCCTGGCGCGCAGCGGCAATATTGCCAGCGATGATTTCCTTGTCGCTGCGGTCGGCGCGCCATGAATTGAAATAGATCACTTTGGGCGGTGGCGGCAGCGCGCGGCCCTCTTGCCCGACCATCACCCAGAAAATCGAGCCCGTAGCCATGGTGGCCAACACGAACCCGATCAAGCGAAACTCGCTGGGCGCACCGAGCACGCGCCATAAGTCCATTACCGCGCGGCGCGGGGACACATTGCTGAAAAACGCCTTCATCGTGTCAACATAGGCAAAGCTTGGCCAACTTGCCAGTCGAACTAGGCAAATGCGGTATAGAGGCTTGGTCCATGGCGTTTGAGCCAGGCATTGGCTTCCTCGACGCTGCCTTCGAACAAGGCCGCCAGGCAGGCATGAAATGCCGGGCTATGGTCAAAATGCACCAAATGCGCGACTTCGTGCGCGACGACCGAACGCCGTACCGGATCAGGCGCCATGATCAGACGCCAATTGATCCGGATCGTGCCATCGGCGGCGCAGCTGCCCCAGCGTCGGCGTGCGCGCGACAGCGCCAGTTTGGGCACCGGGCGTTGTGCCAAAGCGCAATAATCAGCCAAATCTTGCGCCAGCACGCGCCGCGCTTCGGCCTCAAGCCAACGGGCCAGACGCGCACCGAGCCCGATTTCCGGGCCGCCGAGGACAATCCGGCTGTCGACATGTTGTGGGCGCCGCGCAGCGTCGGCATTCCACACTACGATTACAGGCATGCCCCGATAGGTGATCGTGCAGCCGGGACCGAGTGGCTGTGGCGCAGGCAGGCGTGCCGATTGCGCGGCCAGCCAATCACTGCGTGCACGAGCAAACGTCAGCGCCTCTTGCGCGGGGACCCAATGGGGCAGCGATACGCGCACCGACGTGCCATCGGGCGCCAGCCGCAAAGTCATGCGTCGTGCATTGCGCAACCGTCGCAGTTCCACGGGCAACAGACGATCGCCAACGCGAATCCGTGCAGGAAGATCCGGCGTCTGCTGCGAAGGCTTGTTGGCCGCGCGGCGCAACCAGCCGATCATGCCGGGGCCTCGTCCAGATCGTCGGCATCATCGAGTTCAAGATACAGCGGCACGCCATCGGCATCGACAATATGGTCTTCCAACGGTCCGGCGACGACTTCGCTGATGGCACGACCCACCACTGACTGTTTGGCGCGATGCACCGCGTCGCGGTCGCCACATTCCAGATAATGCCAAGCGGGCAAGGGGTCGCCATCGGCGCGCAAGCGGTAAGCGCACGTTTCGGGCAGCCAGGGTACTTGTTTGACCAGGCGGGGGGTCAGCCGCAGGCAATCGGGCACCATCGCTTTGCGATGGCGATAATCGGCACAACGCCCGTTGGTCAGATCGAGCAGGCGACAGGCGACATTGGTGCGCCACACGTCGCCGGTATCGTCATCTTCCAGCTTGTGCAGGCAACACTTGCCGCAGCCATCGCACAGGGCTTCCCATTCTTCGCGGTTCAGCGCGTCGATCGGTTTGTCCCAGAACCGGTGTCCGGGCTGGTTCACCGGACCCATTTTTCCAGCTCCGCAGCAACGGCCTTGCCATTTTCGTCAACCGGCAACAGCGCAATCGGCTTGCCGTCGGCATCCATCAGATAGGCGGCGCGGCTGTGATCCATCAGATAAGTGCCCGGATTGGCCCCGGCACGCTTTTGATAAAACACCGCAAAGGCTTTGGCTGCCGCTGCAATATGGTCGGGCGTGCCGGTCAGGCCGATCAGTTCGGGGCCAAATGCAGTGGCAAACTGGCCGACTGCTTGCGGCGTGTCGCGATCGGGATCGATGGAGATGAACAGCGGCACAGTGCGCGCGGCGAGATCGGGATGCGCACGGGCAAACGCATGATAACCCTGCATCATGTGCTGCACGTCGAGCGGGCAGACATCGGGGCAGAACGTGTAACCAAAATAGATCATCCGCCATTTGCCGGCGAAGTCGGCATAACGCACGGTCTTGCCCGCCTTGTCGATCAGCGTGAAATCACCACCCAGCCGCGAATCTGCAAGCGGCGCATCGTTGTGGCTGGTGGCGGGATTGCAACCGGCGGGCAGGATTGCAGCGGCGGTCAACCACACTGCGGCGCACAGCGTGGGCAAGATGCGGCGGCGGCTTGGCCGCAGGAGATCGAACGACGGGTCTTTACGGTGCATGGTACTGCGGTTCATGCTCTGCTAGCACGCTGCTGGCAAGAGCTTGGCTGTGCGGTTGAACGAGGGATTCGATGAAGGTGAGCAGGATGTCTGTTTTGCAGGGGGCTAAGCTCCGTCTCGCGGCAGGGCTGGTTGTGCTGGTGCCTTCGGCGGTGGCCATGGTGGTATCGGTCGCACCGCAACCGGCGTGGGCACAGTTTTCGGAAAGCTATAAGTTTCTGGAAGCTGTGCGCAAAAAAGACGGCGATGTGGTCAACGAGATGCTGAACAAGCCTTCGACCCAGATCGTCAACACGCGCGATATCTCGACCGGGGACACCGCGCTGCATATCGTGACCGCGCGTCGGGATCTGACATGGGTTCAATTCATTGTGGGGCGCGGCGCCAACGTCAACGCGCGCAATACGAAGGGCGAGACGCCGCTGGAAATCGCGGCAGAACTCGGCTTTTCCGAAGGCGTCGACTATCTCATCAGCTCAGGCGCAAAAGTCGATGAAACCAACAATACCGGCAGTACGCCGCTAATCGATGCGGTCAGC
>CAIPWG010000029.1 GCA_903868655.1 uncultured Sphingomonadales bacterium | reverse complement strand
TGGAGTTCAGACGTGTGCTCTTCCGATCTGCGCCGGTCGGCTTTGATCGGGTTTGTGTGTTGGAGCTTGAACCGATGACTTTGCTCAATGTCATACTGACGCTGATTGCGGTGGGCGCCATCTTGTGGCTGATCAACACGCTGATCCCGATGGATGGGAAGATCAAATCGATCCTGAACGCGGTCGTGACGATCGCGGTCGTGGTGTGGCTGTTGAAAGTGTTCCAGATAGCCGACGTGTTGTCGTCGATCCGCGTCGGGCACTGATCGCGCGACACGCGCAGCACATGTCTTTTTCAGTGAATGCGATAGCTTAAAGCGACATGCCTCGTTTGCGAAACCGGCCTATGGCTGCGCGGATGTACCGCGCCGTGATCAGGACGAAGCCATGACCGACTTTTTGTTGACCCTTTCTTGCGTCAACCAGCCAGGGATAGTTGCCGCGGTGGCGACCGCTGTTTTTGCCCATGATGGCAACATCACCGAGGCGTCGCAGTTCGACGACGCCGACGCCAATCACTTTTTCATGCGGCTGGCGTTTACCACGCGCAATGCGTCGCACGATGCCGCGCTGCGCAATGAATTGGCGGGGATCGCCGAAAAATTTGGCATGACGTCCACGCTGCGGCAGCGCAACCATTTGCAGAAAGTGCTGCTGATGGTCAGCAAATTTGACCATTGTCTGGTCGACTTGCTGTATCGGCTGAAAATGGGTGAAATCGCGATGGACGTGGTCGGCGTGGTGTCGAACCATCCGATCGAGGCGCTGGGCGATATCAATCTCGGTACGATTCCGTTCCATTATCTGCCCGTCACGCGTGACACCAAGGCCGCACAAGAAGCGCAGATCAAGGCCATTGTGACCGAGACCGGTGCGGATCTGGTGGTGTTGGCGCGATACATGCAGATCCTTTCTGACGACATGGCGGGGTGGTTGAGCGGACGGTGCATCAATATCCATCATTCGTTTCTGCCTGGCTTCAAGGGCGCCAAGCCATATCACCAGGCGCACGAACGCGGGGTGAAGCTGATCGGGGCGACCGCACATTATGTGACCGGAGATCTGGATGAAGGCCCGATCATCGAACAAGATGTGGAACGCATAACGCATGCCGATCGCGCCGAAGACCTCGTGCGCAAGGGTCGCGACATCGAACGCCGCGTGCTGGCACGCGCAGTCCAGTTCCATCTCGAAGGGCGCAGCCTGCTGCACGGCAACAAGACTGTGGTGTTTCGAGACTGACGGAAGACCCGGCATCACGATTTGCCCGCTGATCGCGCTTACGCAAAGCTCTCACGCATTCGGGTGACGCACGAAAACAGGGGCCGGATTGCTCCGGCCCCTGTCTTGCTGCGCCAGCGTGGGATCAGTTGCCTGAACCCGGGCCGTAGTTGATTTCGACGCGGCGGTTTTGCAATTCGCGGACACCGTCGGCGGTGGGGACGCGCTGGTTGGCTTCCCCGTAAGCATGCGACGATATCGCGGCTGCTGCGACGCCGTGGCTGGTCAGATAGGACTGGACCGAGTCATCGCGGCGGCCGGCAAGGCCCATGTTGTAGCGCGGTGTGCCCGAGCTGTCGGTGTAGCCGGCCAGCGTGATCGGCACGGTGCCGCATGTGCCATAAGCCGTGATGGCATTGTCGAGAATGCTCGCGGCTTCGGACGAAATCGCCGATTTGTCCCAATCAAAGAACACAATGTACGGTCCTTTGTTGCACACGGGCGCCATCGCCATGGGCGGCGGAGGCGGCGGCGGCGGAGCGGGCGGCGGCGGTGGCGGCGGCGGGGCCGCAGCCGGTTCAGCGACCGGTTCGGGGGCATGCTGACCGAAGTTGTAGGTCAGCGTGGCGAGCAGCGAATGCGAGCGCAGCGAAACCTCGCGGTTGGTGCCGTCAATCGCGACGAAATTGCGCGCATCCTGGGGACGGAAGTAGCGATAGCGCACACCGAAATCGAGATTGTGGCTGACCGGAATGGTCATGCCGGCCAGGCCTTGCCATGCAAAGCCATTCGAGGTGCCCTGAATTTCATCAGTCGAACCGGCGTATTCGACCAATTGGGCATGGGCATAGCCCGCACCGCCGCCGGCGTAGAACTTGATGCCCCCCCAGTGACCAAGGCCGATCAACGCATTACCCATCACTGCTGTCGTGCTGGTATGGCCAGCCAGGCCATTGCCCTGATTGAGGACCAACGCGCCGCCAGCACGATCCTGTTCGCGCAATGACGACCGCGCGTGGAAACCTTCGGCTTCAAGGCGGAAGTGGCCAAAATCGTAACCGACCGCGCCGCCGGCTTCCCAGCCGGTGCTGAAACGGTCGGTGTAATCATAGCCCAAGGCCGAGCTGACTTCGGCGCGTTCCTGTTTTACCGCACCGCCTTCGATTGTAATATAGGGGCCCGTGTCATTGGCATAGGCCGATCCTGTCAGCGCGCTCGACGCGAGCGCCGCGACCATGAAAAGCTTGTTCATTGCATATTCCATTCTGTTATTTAAAGCCGACGAACGCGGCAGGAAATCTTTGGCCCGGCTTCTGACCGGAGACCCGAACAGGGCCTTGTCAACCGGGCGTATCATGCCGTTTTGCATGATCAGCCTGCGGCCGACGGCCATCGCCAGCCCAAATGTGATGTCGCTGAACACCCCCCGTGATGGCCGTGACCAGCACAGCCATACGGTTATCGTGGATGGAATGGAGCGCCCGCGAACAACACAAAACGGCGCTAGGGCCAGAGCGCGCCGCTGCACAGACTCGGCATGTACCCAGCCGCGCCTTGCTCCTGTTTCTTTATGAGTATTTACCGCAGGAGCCCGCGACCGATCAAACGGGGGGCCGGTCACGCATGGCGCGCTTTAAAACCAGTGCGGCGCGGGATCATCCCGCGCCGCAGTTGGCATCCATCAATCGCGGCGGCGGGGCGGACCCTTGCGCATCGGTCCACGTGGGCCGCTGGGCGCGTTGGGGCCGCGCGGCCCCCGGGGGGCCTGGCCCGCGTTGTCGCGCGAAGGGCCGGGACGATCCTTCGGCGGTTCGGGCGAATGTTCGATCGTTATGCCGCTTTCGTCTTCGGCACCGGGGATTGCGGTGCGTTTCAGGGCCGCGCGAAATTTGGCTTCGACGTTTTTGGGGACCTGAAAATAGGTTTCGTTGGCGGCAATGCGGATCGCCCCGATCTCGTTGCGGGTGATATGTCCTCGCCGACAGAGCAAAGGCAAGATCCAGCGCGGATCGGCATTCTGGCGACGGCCGATATCCATACGGAACCACACCACGTCGTCGAACCCGGTGCGACGTTCGGGCCGTGCGCCTGCTTCGGGCGCGGATGCCTCAATCAGGTCTTCGGGTTCGGGCACACCCTTTTTACGGGCGACCACGAGGGCCAGGGCAACATCGATAGGTTGCATTGTTTCAAGGATTCGTTCGGCCATGGCGCGATCGGCATCGCTCGCTTCGACGGGCTGCGCCAGATCTTCGAGCATGCGTTCGCGATCGCGTTCGCGGATCGCATCGGAACTCGGCACGGGCACCCAGGTCGCGGAGACGCGCGCATCGCGCAGCATGCCTTCAACGCGGCGACGACGCGGATAGGGCACCACCAGTACGGCGGTACCCTTGCGCCCGGCGCGGCCGGTGCGGCCAGAGCGGTGCTGCAACACTTCGGCATCGCGCGGCACCTCGACGTGGACCACGAGGCTGAGCGATGGGATGTCGATCCCGCGCGCCGCAACATCGGTGGCGACGCAGATACGCGCGCGACCGTCGCGCAAGGCCTGCAGCGCGTTGTTGCGCTCATTCTGGCTGTGTTCGCCCGACAATGCGACGGCGGCAAACCCGCGTTCGATCAGCGAGGCATGGAGATGCCGCACATTGTCGCGCGTGGCACAAAACAGAATGGCGGTTTCGGCTTCATGAAAGCGGACAAGGTTGATCACGGCATTTTCGATATCGGCAGGCGATACGGCCACCGCCTGGTAATCGATGTCGCCATGGCCCGAGCTTTCACCCACCGTCGAAATGCGCAAGGCATCGCGCTGGTAGCGCTTGGCGAGCGCCACGATCGGGCGCGGCATCGTTGCCGAAAACAGCAGAGTGCGACGCTCATTCGGGGTCGCTTCGAGAATTTCTTCGAGATCGTCGCGGAAGCCCATGTCGAGCATTTCGTCGGCTTCATCGAGCACGACATAGCGCAAGCTGGCGAGATCGAGTGCGCCGCGTTCGAGGTGATCGCGCAAGCGGCCCGGGGTGCCGACGACGATCTGGGTGCCGTGGTTGAGCGCACGGCGTTCCTTGACTGCGTCCATACCGCCGACACACGTGGTGATGCGCAGGCCCGACTTGGCGAAAAGCCACATCAGTTCGCGGCTGACTTGCAGCGCCAATTCGCGCGTGGGTGCGATCACCAACGCCAGGGGGCTGCGGCCAAAGCCTTCGGTTTCGGCTTCGAGAATGCGTTCGGCCATGGCGACGCCAAAGGCAACCGTCTTGCCCGAGCCGGTCTGTGCAGACACGAGCAGATCGCGGTTGTGCGCTTCGGCCGCCAGAACGGCGGCCTGAACCGGGGTCGGTTCGGCATAGCCCTGTTCGGCCAAAGCCGAGGCGATCAACGGGGGAAGTGAGGAAAAAGGCATGTTTTTATAACTTTGGGCTTGTGACTCAGGCCCCGCATATCCGGATAACGGGCCTGTAGGCAGAGACGGGAAACACCGGGGGCAATGCCCCCGGCGCACAATCGAATGGTTACGCCTTAAACGTTTTCACGTCCATTTGCAGCCCCGAACAACGCGACCGGATCGCGCGAGAGTTCAAAGGCAACGGCGCCGGGCGCCATCACATCGGAATCGATTTGACGGGCCACCTTTTCCGCATCGCGTTTTTCGCGCGCTGCGGTGATTTCGATTTCCCGGTCGGCCAGCGCCTGCCATGCGGCGCCTGCCCGCGTGAACGTTTCGCGCTGGTTGGACAGCGTGGCACGTTCCGCAGAATTGGCGCACATGGCGGCCTGATCGAGGTAGAACTGGCAAGATGCAGACATGTCGGCCCCTTTCGGCTCTGCCCATCAGGGGCAGACTGCACATCGGCGCGCCGGGCGAGTTAATCGACCATATCGAGGATCAGGCGCTGCAATTCCTGCCGTGATAACACGGGAGATTGGCGGCGCGAAACGATTGGACCGCTTTGCGCGGCAACCCCGGGTTTTTGCGTAATATGCAGATGATAGTTACTGGAAACAGAAGTAGTCGTGTACATGAAGTTCCTTGACGCTCTTGCGGCGTCTCATTGTGATGGGCGCTTTAGCGCCGTTTGTTGCGCGGAGGACCGCCAGGACCGCCACCAGGACCCTTGTCCCGGAATACGATGCGTCCTTTGGAGAGATCATAGGGCGTCATTTCAACGCGAACCCTGTCGCCGACGACTGACCGGATGCGAAATTTGCGCATTTTGCCAGCCGTATAGGCGATGATCCGATGGTCGTTTTCGAGCATGACGCCGAAACGACCATCGGGCAGGATTTCGTCGATCTGGCCTTCGAGGGTCAAAAGCTCCTCTTTGGCCATTCGATCAGACCGCTTCGATGTTGACAGCCGCAGTCTTGCCCCGACGGTCGGTTTCGAGTTCGTACTTCAGACGCTGATCCTTGAGCAGCGTGCGAAGGCCGGCACGTTCGACAGCGGAGATGTGGACAAAGTTGTCGGGAGTGCCATCATCGGGTGCGATAAAGCCATAACCCTTGTCGGTATTGAAAAATTTCACGGTGCCTACTGGCATGATCCGGTTCCTTACACAGGTAGAATGATCCGCCAACAAACAAGCTGGCAGAGCGAAGAGGCGTGATAAGGATCGGAAGGCGGAGGGCCGAAAGTCCAGTCTCAGGCGACGTTAGCCTTGCCCATATAGGCAATAACCCACTCAAACGCAATGTCTGTTCCCGCATCGTTCGCTGGATAGCGTTTGGATGCGTGACCGGGGCCGGGATTGCCGCGTGCCTCACGGGTTGATATTTTTGAAATAAATCGCTTTAGATTAATGGCTTGAGCTGAGGCTAAAAATTCCGCCGTGATCCGTTTCAGCCAATTTTTCCCGACAGCACTTCTGCCAGTCGTTCCCGATCGAGCGTGCCTTCCCAGCGGGCGACCACCAAAGTTGCGACCGCATTGCCCATAAAATTGGTCAGACTGCGGCATTCGGACATGAAACGGTCGATACCCAGAATCAGGGTCATCCCGGCGATTGGCACAGATGGAACAATTGCCAGGGTTGCAGCAAGCGTAATGAACCCCGCGCCGGTCACTCCGGCCGCACCCTTTGACGACACCATGGCGACGCCCAGCAGCAGCACCTGATCACCAAGGCTGAGATCGACCTTGCATGCTTGCGCGATGAACAGCGCCGCGAGCGTCATGTAGATATTCGTGCCATCGAGATTGAAGCTGTAACCGGTGGGCACGACCACGCCGACGATGGCACGCGGCACACCCGCTGCTTCCATTTTTTGCATGAGGCCAGGCAGCGCGGATTCGGACGAAGATGTGCCGAGCACCAGCAGCAGTTCCTGACCCAGATAGCGCGCCAGCCGCAGCACGGAAAAGCCGCAAAGCCAGCCGACCACGCCCAGAATGCCGAATACGAACACGAGCGATGTCAGATAAAATGTGGCCACGAGCAGCGCGAGTTTGGCAAGTGCGGCCACCCCGAACTTGCCGACAGTAAACGCCATCGCACCAAACGCGCCGAGGGGTGCCGCACGCATCACGATGGCGACGAGCCGGAACAGGACCGCACCGCAATCTTCAAACAGTCCAAGCAGGCGTTCACCGCCACCGGGAACAGTTGCCAGTGCGACGCCGAACAGCACGGCCACCACCAGCACTTGCAGAATATTGCCCTCGACCTGCGATGACAGCAGCGTGTCCGGGATCAGGCCGAGGAAAAACCCGACCAGCGTGGTATCGTGCGCCTTGGCCACATAATCGGCGATTTTGGTGGTATCGAGCGCACCGGGTGCAAGGGCAAAGCCGGCGCCGGGGCGCACCACATTGGCCACCACCATTCCGAGCACGAGCGCAAAGCCCGACATGACCGCGAAATAGCCCAGCGCGCGCGCGGCCACCCGGCCCAGCGCGCCCAGATCGCGCATTCCGGCAATACCCGTGACGATCGACACGAAAATCACCGGCGCAATGATCATCCGCACCAATTTGACGAAGACATCGCCCAAGGGACGCAAGGCTTCACCGGTATGGGGCGCGAAAGCGCCGACGAGCACGCCTGCGACGATCGCTGCAAGCACCTGCACCGGCAGCCGGCCAGCCAAGCGTACCCAATGTGATGTCACTGTCTTCCCCCGAAGCGATACCCTGCGCCGCATATTGGGCGGCGCAGGGTCAGCCGTAAATGGGGAACTTAAACAATCGTCAGCGCGACATCGATGTTGCCGCGCGTGGCATTGCTGTAGGGGCAAACCTGGTGTGCGGCATCGACCAGCGCGCGGGCAGCAGCGGCATCCAGACCCGGCAATGCAACAGCCAGCGCGACAGTCAGGCCGAACCCGCCTTCGGCACGCGGGCCGATCCCGACTGTTGATGTAACGGTAACATCGGCAGGGACGCGCGGCAGGGCTTTGTCCTGCGCGGCGGCGTATTTCAGCGCACCGACGAAACAGGCCGCATAGCCTGCGGCGAACAGCTGTTCGGGATTGTTCCCCGCACCATTGCCGCCCATTTCCTTGGGTGTAGCCAACGTAACTTTGAGCGTGTCGTCCAGTGTACGCGCGTGGCCATCACGGCCGCCGGTGGCGATGGCAGAGGTTTGATAGACCGGGGTAATCGACATACTGAAGTTCCTTCGTTTAAAATCGTAAACGATTAAATCGTGTGCGATTTATATGCTCCGATTCGACGCAGCGGTCAATCCCTTGCGATTGTATCGCGCACGATTTATATCAAGGGTATGTCCGAGCCCGCCCTACCCCTGCCTTTATCGACCCGCGCCCAGCCCTTTGCGCCGTTTTTGTGCTTTTCGGTTTATGCCGCGGGCCTCGCGTTCAACCGGCTGTACAAGCAGGTGCTCGATCGATGGGGGCTGACATACCCGCAATATCTGGTGATGGTAGCGTTGCGTGAGGGGGATGATCGCACGGTCGGTGAATTGGGCGATCTGCTCTATCTCGAATCCAACACGCTGACCCCGATGTTGAAGCGCATGGAAGCGGCTGGCCTGGTGGAGCGCAAGCGCGACCTGGCAGATGAACGTGTGGTGCGCATCCGCCTTTCGCCCAACGGGCGCAGCGTGGCCTCTGAACTGGACTGTGTGCAAGGCGACATGTTGACGGCGACCGGAGACAAGGCTGCTACTTTGCGGGCCCTGCCCGAGCTGATTGGGACACTCGATCGAATGGCGGATAATTTGCGCGAAGCTGCGCGATAAACATTTCGGCT
>CAIPWG010000028.1 GCA_903868655.1 uncultured Sphingomonadales bacterium | reverse complement strand
TTGTGCTGCCTTTGCTGATGGTCGCGCATGCAATTTCGGTCGACGGCCGGTTCGTGCTGCAATGGATCGTCGATGCGCGCACGCATGGCGTTGCTATGCCCGAACTGATCCTTCACCTGCCCGGTGGCGGCGCAGTCGCGGATTGGTGGCAAGCCAATCTGGCCACCCCCACTGCGTTGGGCAATTGGCAACTTCCCGGCAAAGCAGGCCTCAACCCCTTTGGTTCCAGTTCGCATTTGCTGGGCCTGGTGCTGAATCGGCTGGTTGTGGGGGTATTCCTGCTGCTCATCCTGTTCTTTCTGCTGCGCGATGGCGAACACGTGGCCAACAGTCTGAAAGTGGGCTGCGAACGCGCGTTTGGCACCGCAGGCGTCAACGTTGCAATGCAAGCGCTGCGCGCGGTGCGGGGATCGGTGAACGGCCTCGTCGTGGTGGGCTTTGGCGAAGGGCTTCTGCTCGGCATCGTCTATGCCGTCTGCGGTGCCTCGCACGCGGCGCTGCTCGGCCTGCTGACCGGCCTCCTCTCGGCAGTACCCTTCGGCGCCGTACTCGCTGCTGCTGCTGCTGCTGCCTCGCTGGTTGCTGCCGGGCACATGTGGGCGGCGCTCATTGTCGCGGTCATCGCTGCTGTCGTGATTTTTGTCGCCGATCACTTCGTCCGTCCGGTGATGATCGGCGATGCCACGCGGTTGCCCTTTTTGCTGGTCCTGCTCGGCATTTTGGGGGGAATTGAAGCATGGGGCCTCATTGGACTGGTCGTTGGTCCCGCGCTTGTGGCCGTGCTCATGCTGCTGTGGCGCGAATGGGTCGGTTCGCAACAGGGACCGCTCAACCCACCCGATCGCTAACTTTTGCAGGCTGTCAGGAGCCCTTTTGATGCAATTTTCCGCACTGACCAACCGTATCCGCAGCAAAGAATCCCAAGCCTGGGATCTTCATTTTGAGGCGGTTCGGCGCATGGCTGTGGGTGAGGCGGCGCCCGATGCGTATGTGCTGTTGTCGGTCGGTGACCCCGATTTCGATACTCCGCGTGTCATCACCGATGCTGCGATCGCCAGCCTCAACGCCGGTCGCACGCACTACACCGAAATTTCAGGAACCCCGGATTTGCGCACGATCATCGCGCAGGACTATGCCCTGCGGATCGGTGCAGACGTTTTGCCCGAACAAGTCACCGTGGTCGCAGGCGCGCAGAACGCCTTGTTTTCCGCCTTGCTGACACTCCTCGACCCGGGTGACGAGGTCATTCTGTTCGATCCGTTCTATGTCACCTACCGCGATACTTTGGGGGTCTGCGGCGCTACCCCGGTCATTGTGCCCACCCGCTCCGAAGACGATTTCATCCCGCGCAGCGAAGATATCCAAGCGGCCATCACACCGTCCACCCGCGCGCTCCTGGTCAACGATCCCAACAATCCGACGGGCGCAGTTATTCCTGAAGCGATCTGGCGCGAAATCGCCCGTATCGCCATCACCCACGATCTGTGGGTGATCGTCGACGAGGTTTATCGCGAGCTGCATTTCCCCGGCGCTCGCGTTCCCTTCACGCTGGGCGCATTGCCCGGCATGGCTGATCGCACCGTGGTGCTCAACAGCTTGTCCAAATCTTATGCAATGAGCGGCTGGCGTTTGGGCTGGACAATCGGCCCTTCGCAATTAGGCGACCACGCGGCAAAGCTCAATATCGTCATGCTCTATGGCGGACCCGAATTCATCCAGGATGCTGCCTGCGTCGCGTTGCGCGAAGGCGCCGTTCACGCACAAGCCATGGCACAGGCTTATGCCAAACGTGCTCAAATCGTGGTTGATACTCTGCAACAGGCTCCATGCTTGCGCGCAATCGCCCCGCAAGCCGGCATGTTTGTCATGGTCGATGTCCGCGCCTGCGGCGTCTCCGCACCCGATTTCGCACAAATGCTGTTTGATCAGGCCGGCATTGTCGTGCTTGCAGGAGACGCGTTTGGGCAACGTGCCGCCGGGCATCTTCGTATCGGCCTCGTCCTTGATGCTGCCGTTTTGCAAGCCGCATGTGAAAAAATCCGTGCACTTGCCGAACGGCTGGCTGCAAAAGTTTAAGACGCGTCTTCCAGGCCCGTTTGCAGCAGACACATCGCTGAACGTCATTTCGTATTGTCGCAGTTGTTATTCTGCGCGATCGGGATGCCATCAGCCGCCTTCAAAGACAGTGAAAATGGTCCGCACGCCAGATCTTGTACGTTTGGCCAGCCGAGCCGCTTGAACAAATACTGGATGGCAGTCGAAAACACGATCTGCACCACAACAACGGCCACTAGTGCTGCCAATGAAAAAAGCGGATAGCGTGCTAGAATGGCTCGGGATGTCCAGCGCGCCATGTCAACGCGTCGCGTTTTGACGTTTACAGCCGGTTGATCTACTCAGTCTAAACGATTCCGAGACTGGCTCGGCGTTACGCACAGGGTTAGGGCGCTGGATCGATCATCACAATAACTATCGCCCACACTTAACCCTTGCGGGCCGAAACCCAACCCAGGCATACGGCCAGATCGGAATTTGAGATCGGTTGAGACATGCCGCCGCCGGATCTGAAATGCAAATTGGCGGCGTAACATTAAGCTGGGGAGCATCTCAGCCGCCAACCCTAAAAAAGCCCGGAACAATCTCAGTTGGCTTGGTGATTGATGATTGCGTGATGGTCATGATCCGCCCCTCCATGGCCTCGCCGCAAGGCCATCTCGCGGCTTCATGGGAAGCCGTGGATACAGGCCAAAGAGCCACCTATCACACACAGATCAGCCCGTATGGGGCAAACCTGGACAAGCGCTGCGCGGAAGGGGGTGGGTTGAACGGTGGCGGGCCCGCACCAAACGTGGACATGAACAAAGCCGTGGATAGGCTTGCGGGTAACCGACGGGCTGAATGAAAATAGCGCCGACGACATCCGCTCGGGACTAACACCAATCATGACCGTGCGAAGGCAATCAGCTGGTCAAAATCGTGGCCATCTGCTGCGCGCAACGCCTGTACATAGGCTCGGCGCGTTTCGTTCGGATCAATGAGATTGACGCTGCCCCAGGTGAATCGGGGTTGCCAAAGTTGCTCGGCGAGCAAGTCGCCAACCAAGCGCGATAAGCGTCCATTGCCGTTCGGGAAAGGGTGAATGGCGACCAACTTATGTGAGAAGCGCACCGCGATCTCATCCGGCAAGAAACTCTGATGCTCGATCCAGTAACAAGCGTCGTCCACAGCTTGGGCAACATCCATCGGAATGCGCCACGCATCGACGCCGATATTTCTTGCCGTCTTGCGGTAGGTGCCTGCCCAGCGCCAGACCTGACCAAACATCTGCTTG
>CAIPWG010000027.1 GCA_903868655.1 uncultured Sphingomonadales bacterium | reverse complement strand
GAATGGTCGCGCCAATCTGCAAGGGCAGATAGTCGGGATTGTCGAGCCCGGGGATCGCCCAGATGCGCAACAGGCGGGTAGTCGCCACCTGATCCTTCAGCGTGCGCGCAACGGGTGCGGTCAGCGGCACGACCGGCACGCTGACCGGTTGCACTTTGGGCCCGGGCGCAATCGCGCCAAACCAGCGGGTCACTTTGTCCTTGGCGGTGGCCAGATCGATATCGCCCGCCAGCACCAGAATGGCATTGTTGGGGGCGTAATGATCGCGGAACCAGGCCTTTACGTCGTCAAGCGACGCTGCGTTGAGATCGTCCATCGAACCAATGGTAACGTGATGATACGGATTTCCCGCGGGATAGAGCGTTTCCTGCTGCGCATACTGGGTCAGACCATAAGGCTGGTTGTCGCCCTGCCGTTTTTCATTCTTGACCACGGCACGTTGCGCATCCACGCGGGCCTGCGTCATGGCAGGCAGCAGCCAGCCCATGCTATCGCTTTCCATCATCAACGCGCGATCGAGCGCGCCTGTGGGCACAGTCTCAAAATAGTTGGTGCGGTCAAACCAGGTGGTGCCGTTGGCATCGGTCGCGCCCACTTCGGTCAGCGGGGCAAAGAAATTGCCCGAATTGTGCTCCGACCCATAAAACATGAGGTGTTCGAACAAGTGGGCAAAGCCGGTACGGTTGCGCGGTTCATTTTTCGATCCCACCGCATACCACACCGACACGGCCACTACCGGCGCCTTGCGATCGGTGTGGACCAGCACGGTCAGGCCGTTGGGCAAAGTAAACCGGTCGTAGGGCACATCGACTGCCTTCACCAGATCGGCCACTGGAGCCGGCGCAACCTCTGCGATTGCGGGCTGGGCTGTGATCATGGGGACGCAAGTCAAAGCAGAAGCAAGAAGCAGAGCGCGGCGCATGCGGAGTTCCCATGATCGTTTCGGATGTACCTTCTTCCCAAACCTGCGGGTGAATGAACAGGGGGTAAATTGTCCGCACCGGACACTTGTTCTCCAGCACCGGCCCGATCGCGGCTTTTAGAAGGCGCAGTTGGCTCTGCGGCGCGAGCGCGGTGGTCATTTTGGGCCGCAGCAGCGATCGACATCGGTCAATCGCTGGTCAAAATGGCCCATAGGGGCAAGATGAATTTTTTGTAATGTGAAAGCTGTGTTTCACTTCCGCAAATTATCGAGCCAAGTTGCAAAATTGGCTTGGTAACGGCCCCCACATCAATAAGGGGGTTCTTTCCATGACTGTTAACCGCGTTGCTACACGACATTTGCTGTGCGCCACCGCACTTTGTGCCAGCCTGGCTTGCACGCCTGCATTTGCAGCCGATGAAGCGCCTGCTGCGGCTGCTATGCAGGATCAGACCGCTAACGGCGGTTTGGCAGAAATCGTTGTGACTGCGCAAAAGCGCGAAGAAAGCCAGCAGAAAATCCCGATCTCGATTTCGGTGATCAAATCGGCAGACATCGCCAACCGTCACATCCAGTCGTTGCTCGATTTGCAGGATGGCTCGATCCCAAGCTTGCGCGTTTTGCCGTTTTCAGGCCGTAATTTCAGTCTCGTGCTGAACATCCGCGGCGTAGGCGTGCTCGGTGACTCGAACCAGCCAGCGCGCGACGCCGGCGTGGGCGTCTATATCGACGGCGTGTACCTCGGTCGCCCGCAGGGTCTGAACGGCGCCCTGTATGACCTCGAAGGCATCGAAGTGCTCAAGGGTCCGCAAGGCACGCTGTTCGGCCGCAACACCGAAGGCGGCGCGCTGAACATCACCACCAAGAAGCCGACCGGCAAATTTGACCTGTCTGTGTTGGGTGGCGTCGGCAATTATGGCAGCTACGAGAGTGAAGTTCACCTCAACCTGCCTGAATTCAACAACATCAGCGTCAAGCTGGATGGGATGATCACGTTCCGTGATGGCACCATCCGCAACACACTTGCGGGTGCATCGAACTTCAACGGCTACGAGCGCCACGGCCTGCGTGCACAGGTCCAATGGAAGCCGTCTTCGGATTTTTCGGCGCTCTATGCGTTTGATGTTGTCGCCGACACTTCGACTGTTGGCTATATGCAACGCACCTCGGTGGGGACGGCCACGGTACCGGCGCCCGCCTTGCAGCCTGACCGGGCCGACGTCGTTGCCTATGGCATTCCGCTTCAACCGAGCCTTGGTCACCAGCATGGCCACACTGTCACTCTGAAGTGGGAAGCCGCGCCGCATCTGACTGTCAAGTCGATCTCGTCGTACCGCGAACTGACCCAGACCCAGTGGGATGGCGGCGGCTGGGCTGGCGCCAACTTCCTCGTTCAATCGGCACCGACCGGCGTGGCCGCACACGACAACATCGATGATCGCTATAGCCTCGCCTACTTTGGTCAGTATCAGTACAGCGAGGAACTGCAGGCCATCGGGGACATCGGTCGGGTCAAGTATGTGGTTGGCGGGCTCGCCTATCACGAGCATGTGCGCGATTTTGCGCAGGCGTTTAACACGGGCTATTTGAACACGAGCGGCCAGTTTGTGCTTAATCTGCCGCAGCCTGGCAATCTGATGAACAACTATGTCGTGCCCAACACGACAACCCCGCTGCCGATCACGAATGTCGTGACCCCGCTGTACCCGTATGTCGGCGTAGACCGCGCAAGCGTTGCCAGCACGACCAGCTATGGCATTTATGGCCAGGCGACCTGGACTCCTGCGGTGTTGGACGATCACTTGCACCTGACTGGCGGCCTGCGCTGGAATGACGATATCAAAAAGGGCACCCTGCTGCTCACAAACAACTATGCCCCGCTCAACCACGATGGCACGTACGCACCGCTCAGCTTCGACTCGTCTTGGAAGCGGGTTGACCCGATGATCAACGTTTCAGCTGATCTGGCGCAGACGGTGCAGGCCTATGGCAAGTGGAGCACTGGCTACAAGTCGGGTGGCGCCAACTCGCGTTCGCTCAATTATGGCGCGTTCGATCCGGAATCTGTGTCGATGTTTGAAATCGGTCTGAAGAGCGAGTTCTTCGATCGTCACGTCCGCTTCAACATCGCGGGTTACTCCGGCTTGTACAAAAATCAGCAGGTCGACTTCACGGTTCCGTATTACTGCTATAGCGCGGCTGGTGCGGTGATCCCTTGCACCGGCACGACGATCACCACCCGCACGACAACGAATACCTACAACACCCCCCAGAATGGCCGGGTTAGCGGGATCGAAGCAGAATTGAAGGTCGCTCCTGCCAAGGGTCTGACGATTGGCGCTGCTTACACTTATGCCTACACCCGGGTCGGCGCCGCGGTGAACCCCTACCCGCAAGCCAAGGCCGATGGCACTTCCGTGATCGATCTTACCCCGCGCGACCAGCAGGATGTCAACACTCCGCTGCATGCTGCGTCGGGGCAGATTGATTACGAAGCACCGTTCGCCGGCTTCACCTTGCGAACGCACCTCGACGGTGCATGGGATTCGGGCGCTTTCGGCAGCAGCACGCCAAACCTTGCGCCTGTGCCCAATCCGCGCAGCCAGCCGGGCCTCGTTGTGAACGGTCGCGTGTCGCTGGGCGACATCGAACTCTCGAACTCCGGCGCAAAGTTGACAGTGGCGATGTGGGTGCGCAACTTGTTCAATGAGCAGCATCTGGTCGCGCGCAGCTACTCGGTGGCAACGGGCACTTATGGCTACTTCAACGATCCGCGCACGTTCGGCGTGCAAGGCATCGTGAAGTTCTGAGACTGACCTGAGGGGACATGACCGTGCGGAACTTTGCTATCGCGTTTGCGTTGACAGCCAGCGTACTGGCGACCGCAAGTTCCGCACGGGTCCTTGATGCGAACGTTATCCGGCAGGATCCTGATACCCTGACGCTTGTTTGGACCGACAGTGATCCGGTTGATCTGTATGAAGCGGATCATGCTGATTTTACGCTGAAGGATGCCCATATTCTGGCCCGTTCGGAGCGGGTAGGCCAGTTTGTGATCAAACACGCCGGACTTTCACGGCGCTATTTCACGATTGTCGATACGCGCGACCACACACGCATCGAAGTGGCCGAACGCCTGATCCCACTCGCGCAAGGGTCGAATTTTCGCGACATCGGCGGTTACGCCACGGCTGATGGCAAGCGGGTGCGTTGGGGGCTGATCTATCGGTCGGGCGCAACGCCGATGCTGACGCCGGCCGATGTCGAGCAAGTGCATGGTCTGGGTGTCAGCCAATTGGTTGACCTGCGTTCGGACGAAGAACGGCTGGTTGCGCCGACCAGGATCAATGGCGTGCCTTATGCGGCAGTCGGCTATGGCATGATGGACATCATGAAAGCGACCGGCAACGCACAAGTCCGTAACGGCGCCGATATCTATCGCAATTTTCCAACTTTGCTTGCACCGCAAGTGCGACTGATTTTTGCGCATCTGCTGCACCAGAAATCGCCGATCGCGTACAATTGTTCGGCCGGGCAGGATCGCACCGGATTTGTGACCGCGCTCATCCTGACGGCGCTCGGCGTGCCTTATGATACGATCGTGACCGACTATCACCTGTCGACCCGTTTCCGCCGGCCCGAATTTGAAATGCCCGAATTCGATCCGGCGTTGGCCAAAACCAATCCGGGCTTGCAAATGTTTGCAGCTTATCGCTCGCGCCCCGAATGGAAAGTGCCGCAGCCGTTGATGGACAAAGATGGCCAGCCATTTTTGCGCGGCGCGCTTGAGGCGATCAAGGACAAATGGGGCTCGGTCGAGGGCTATTTGCAAGCCGAGGCGGGTGTTGGGCCGGCACAGATCGCGCAGCTTCGCCGCGATTATCTCGAATAAGGCGGCCCACCACTATCGCCTGCTGTGACCCTGAACCGCGGGTTACCTTTCGGGTGGAAACGATCCCAGATAACCGTCATCCTGTGATACCAACTGCGCGTCGCAATCTGCCGCCTGTAACATGGCCAAAGTCGATTGGCGGTTGGTGACATAGGTCCAGTTGCGCATTCCTGACATCGCCGCTCTGTTTTCGCCTGCGCAACGCAAAGCCTTGGCCAGCCGAGCCGGGTCGAGTGTCATAACGGCAAAGCCCTCGTTGGCAAAACCGGCGCGCGACCAGCCCAACAGGCTGCACAATGCGCGTAACCGTGGCACGTCTGCTATCATGGCATGGCGATGGTCCGCCAGTGTTTGCGCAGATTGCGGATCGGTTGCCTCTCCATTGATCATCAGGACGGGCAGGTCGGCCGACCACGCTTCGGGCGGACACAGCCGCTTGGCCGGTTCGAGCGTTTCGAAAGGGCGCGCCATCAGCGGATAGATGCGACAGACCCTCGGGCGAACAGCATATTGCCCGCAACGCATGTCGGGAAGCAGATACGGGCAGGCCCCCTGATGCCACGCAACCAGCAAGACGGCGACCCTGATTGGAATATCGCCGCACATTTCCGGAAATGTACGCCCGTAATCATGGATGGCCTTGCCATCATTTTCCGCCGGTGGCCCGGTCCACGGCAAAGCTTCGACCAGCAGTTTGATGGGGTGGCCCTTTTCGGCCCAGACAAGTGCCTCATCCACACTGAGCGGCAGCTTCAAATCGTGGCAGCATTTGCCGCACATGGTGCAATCAAAATGGACGGTCATGCGATTCCCTGGGCCGACACACTAGCTGGCCCGGCGCGCTTTGCCTACCGCATCGACCATCATTTGCGGATGTAGTGGGCTTGG
>CAIPWG010000026.1 GCA_903868655.1 uncultured Sphingomonadales bacterium | reverse complement strand
TTGGCCGCGTCTTCGTCCGGATCGCGGCCACGCGGCGCAGTCCCCTTCATCGGTCGCACACTGGCGTCACGGTCGTCGATGCGAAAAAACAATTCGGGAGAGGCTGACAACGTCCAATGCGATCCGTCCCACAGAACCGCGCCATAGCCGGCCCGCGCATCGCTGCGAAGAGCGCGGAAAATCGCCAAAGGATCGCCACGCCATGATCCGCCAAGCGGAAATGTCAGATTGACCTGATAGCTATCGCCCGCCCCGATCGCCTCGCGCACCCCGGCAAAGGCCTGTGCGTAGCCGCCAGTCGATAGCTGCGGCAGCATCGGGCCAAGCACGCCTGAGCCTTGGGCTTCCCGATCCAACCAATCTGCAACTTCGCTGGCAGACATTGGCGTGCACCGACCGAACCGCGCGAACCACACCAAAGGTCCCGCAGCCCCGCATCGCCGCGCCGCCAGCGATGCCAGACGCGGCTCAAGCGCCAGTCCGGCTTCGTAGGCAATCATTCCTGCCCAATGGCCTGCATGGCTGCCAATTTCTGCAAGCGCCGGCAAAACCTCTTCGGGCCGACGCGCAACCACGATCTGAACGGGGTCTTGATAGAGCCGCGAGGGTTCAGCGCGATCCATGCGCGCATCGTCGAGCAAAAGAAAAGGAGGCCGGGTCATCACGACCCGGCCTTTAGCCGCATGTCACAGACGATGCAAAATGCAGCTCAACCCACCTTCAGCCAGGCCACGGTTTCGCGCGCAATCCGCTCTTTGACTTCCAGCCGGTTCTTCAAACGGGCCAAAGCGCGATCGACCGGTTTTTGCGCATCAGCCGGCAAAGTCTGCCGATATGCGATCAGCTTTGCGACCATCGCCTCGCTCTTGGCGCGCGATGCCAGGCTTTCAACATAAGTCGTGCGCGCAGAGGCATCGACGAGCGCCAGCACGGCGTCGCGATGGGCGACAAAGAAATCGAACGCCAGTTCGCTATGCTCTGCAGCGACTCGCGCAATGATGGCAGCTGAAGTGGTTTTGCCCGGCCCATCGGTGAGCGCCAGATCGAGTGCGCGCTTGGCCAGCGCCACATCGCGTGCCGAGCCCAGTTGTTGAAACAGATCGGATCGTGCCACGGTCGAGGTGCTGGCTTGCGCCATGGCAGCCAGTTTGTCCCATTCTGCCGGGCTGGCATTATGCGCAATAATACCGATCCAGTCCTGCTTCAACGGACCGTCGAGCGCGTGTGGATTGGTATCGAGTGCCGCAAAACGGCGCCGGGCTTCGGCCAGAACGCCGGGTTCACCCATGTGCCCCAGTGCCGCAACCAGCGTTGCACGCAAATCGGCATCAGGCAGGGTATCGGATCCGCGTGGATCGAAACCCAGCCCATCAAGCCGTTGCTTCCACAACCCGATGGCCCGCTTGCTCAACGCCGATTGCCCTTGGGCATCGCCATCAAGGCGGTCGTAAAGGCTGTCAAAACGGCTGACCGCCTCATTGGCCACGCGCGCATTGGCGTTGCCCGGCACACTGGCCAGCATCGTCAACGGTGCAGCCAGCGGCTGATATCCTGCAAATGCCAGCTCCAGCTGGTCCGCCACCAGTCCGCGCTGGTCGATTGGAGCCAGCTTTGGCAAGGTGGCCGTCAGTTCGGAAAGACCGGTAGCTGTGTAAAGCGAGCGGTAATAGCCCACTTGCCCCGCGTTGATCACCACAGGTCCGCAGCCGTCGAGCGTGAGCGTGGTCTTTCCATCGGCAAGGATCGAACGTTGGGGGCTGGCTCCACCAACTGAAACCAGCAAAGGCACGTGCCAACGACGGTTCGATGGCTCACCCACGCGGTCGCGGGTAAATTCGTCCTGGGTCAGCGTCAGCGTGGTCTTGCCCGCAACGCATTGTTGTCCGGTCACACGCACCAGCGGAATACCCGGCTGGGTGGTGAAATCGGTGGCAATCGAGGTCAGACCTTTGGCACCAGCAGCTTCGACTGCCGACCACAAGTCCGCCGTATGGCTGTTGCCGAACTTGTGCGCGGCCATATAGGCGCGAATGCCATCGCGCCACGTGCCCTCACCCGCATAGGCTTCCAGCATGGCCAGCACTGCTTCACCCTTTTGATAGGTGATCGCATCGAAGGCCTGGTTGGCTTCATCGACGGTGCGGATGTGCTGAACGATCGGATGGGTGGTGCGGAACGCATCGAGCCCCATCGCCGATTCACGGCCGCTGACGCGTGACAGCAAGGCATACCAATCGGGGTGAAAATGATCGGTCGCCTTGGTTTCCATCCAGCTGGCAAAGCCTTCGTTCAACCACAGGTCATCCCACCAGGCCATCGTCACCAGATCGCCGAACCACTGGTGCGCCACTTCGTGTGCTTGCGCCACTTCTATGAATTCGCGCGCGCGCGGCGACGTGGTGGTGGGGTCATCCAGCAGATCGCGCTGGAAGGTGAACACCGCACCCCAGTTTTCCATTGCGGAGAAAAATTCGGATTGGCCCGGCCCGGCAATGTTGTCGATTTTGGGCAGTGGATACGCCACGCCAAAATAGTCATTGTAGAACGGGATCAGCCCGGTCAGTTCATTCAACGCAAAGCGTGCCTGTTCGCCGCTGCCACGCGGCGAAATGATCCCCGCTTCGACCCCGGCGCTGGTCATCTTGCTCAACCGCTCGAAATCACCACTGCCGAAAAACAGCAAGTAAGACGCCATCCGGGGTGTCGTACGGAAAGTAACCTTTTTCAGCCCCGGGCCTGCAGGCTCCTCGCTGGCGACCGGCATGTTGCTGACCGCGAGCCGATCCTGGGGCACGATCACCGACAAATCGAAAGTGGCCTTGTACGACGGTTCATCGAACATCGGCGCGAACTGTCGCGCGTAGCTGGGTTCAAACTGGGTAAACAGCGCGCGGGTCGGCTTGCCATCGTTGCCGGTGTAATCAAGCGCAAACAGGCCGTCCGCCTGGGTATCGATCACCCCGGTGTATTCGCCTTCGATGCGATAATGCCCGGCCGCGATGGCAGCAGGCGCGCCCAAACGCACGGTCTGGGCCTTTTCGTCGTAACTGATGACAAGCGGCACAGCCACGCCCGCGGCAGAGATCAGACTGGCCTTGCCCACTTTGATCGCTGTCGCGTTCAGCACGATGGCGTCGGTTGCCTGGGGCACATCGATATCGATCGCGATCGTGCCAGCGAACGTCAATGCCTTGGCATCGGGCCGAATGGCGATGGTATAGTGGCTGGGAATCGCGGTGTGGGGCAAAGTGCCCTCGGTTGGAAAACCGGGCGTTTCAGCCTGAACCGGCGATGCAACCAGGAGCGAAAGCGCAGAGCCGGCCAGAGCCAGCGCCGCAACAGAACGGAATGCGGGGCGAAACATGCAGGACCTTGGAGTTTTCGACCCCCATGAATCGGGGTTCGGGAACCGCAGGGCTAGCAAAACGATGGTTGCAATGGCAATCATTTAACCGATGCAGCATCGACCAGCGACATAGCGCAGCCGACCAACGCCTTGGTTCCGATCAGGCAAGTGGCAGGCGCAACCGGGCGACCAAACCAACCACCAGCCCCGCCTCGACACGGTTGGCAAGCGTCAGCGATCCCCCATGCTGGTCGGCAATCGCACGAGCCAAAGTCAGACCAAGCCCGGCCCCGCCAGTCCCTGTGTTGCGCGACGGATCGAGCCGCGTGAACGGCTCCATCATTCTTGATATGGCCTCTTCGGGGATACCCGGACCATCATCTTCAACCAACAAGACCGCCCACTGACCATCGCGTACCAGCTGCACACGGGCGCGGTGACCATACCGCAAGGCATTGGACACCAGATTACGCAGCGCCCGGCGCAACCAGATCGCGCGCACGGGCGCAACCATCCGGGTGGCATCACCCAATACGACGTCGTCGCCCATGTCTTCGTATTCACCGATCAC
>CAIPWG010000025.1 GCA_903868655.1 uncultured Sphingomonadales bacterium | reverse complement strand
TGAAACTCAAATTGGCTCAGCCAAAGAAAAATTTCCAGATCATTGTATTGTCCTCCATCCACGGTGGAGTATTGCCAATACCACTCGATCATATGGTTAACAAGTTCTAAACATGGCCGAACGCGCGCGCGCCGGCATCGTCATAGTCGTGTTCGAACGCTGTGAGAGGTTTTGGCCGCCCCAGAAAGTACCCCTGGGCATGATCGCAGCCCATGCTGCGCAACAACGCAAGCGTGGCAGCATCCTCGATACCTTCGGCGACGACTGTTTGCCCCAGGGCATGGGCCAGACCGATGGTGCTCGATACGATTGCCCGCTCCCGATCGTTGTCGACAATCTTTGCGACAAAGCGACGATCAAGCTTCAACTCGTCGCTCGGCAGATCAGCCAGATAGGCAAGACTGGCCTCGCCAGTTCCGAAATCATCGATCGACAGGCGAAAACCCAATTGCCGCAACTGGGTCAGGTTGTGGATCGCCGCTGTGCGATTGCCGAGACCACTGGTTTCAGTCACTTCGACAGTGATCAGGCTCGGATCAACTCCGCGTCTGGCCACGATTTCAGCAAATGTCTGGACCAGCTCGGGCTTGTCGACCATTTGACCAGACAGATTGACGCTCATCTGAAACCGCCGCCCCTTGGCGTTCATTGCGCATGCAGCAATCGCCGCCTGATCGAGCACCCAATACGTCAATGCGTCGATCCGGCCTGCCCGTTCGGCCTGAAGGATAAAGGCATCGGGTGCAATCGGCCCACGGGTCGGATGGTTCCAGCGGATCAGCGCTTCGGCACCGCAAATGCTGTTGCTGGCGAGATCCCACTGCGCCTGATAGGCCAGCCAGATGTCGCCATTGCGCAAGCCTTCATCAATACGCGCATGCAGCGACAATTCCCAGGGGGCTTCGGCGAGGCGGTGCGCTTCGAACAATTCGATTGTGCGGCCATTGGCCAAAGCCTCGTTGGCGCTGGCCAACGCCGAATTGACCCGTGTGGCGCTTTCGACGCCCTCATTGCGATCAAGTCCGAAATGGATATTGATGTCGAAAGTGTTGACACCGATTTGCAGGGGCGCGGCGAACAGCGCGCGCATTCCTTCCAGATGGCTCAATTGCATATCGAGCGGACGGGCTTCCTCGGTCCACGCGAAATGCCCGCCGTCGGAATGATAGATCTCGGCAGCCCCTGACCCTGCCCCGATACGCCGCGCAATCTGCACAGCGCATTCTCCATGAAGTTCCATCGGCAAAGTTGCCAGAATTTCTTCATATCGAGCGATGGCTGCAACGACGACATCGCAGCCTACCGGCAGCGCGCTGTTAGACAGCGCCAGCATGTTGGGCAGGCCTGACGCACTGGTATGCTGGATTTTGCGCGTGCGTTTCTGCCAAAGCCGGATACACCCGAACACTAGCACGGCGAACAGCGCTGTATCCGGATAACAAACGATACCCTGCATCCGCAGCGCGACGGGCGCGGCCAGCACCAAACCAACCGTCACGAGATAGGCACGGTTGCGGATGCGCTGTGGCTTGCCGCGCGACCACCAAAGCAGAAATCCAACGAGGCTCAACAGCGGCAATGACGTCAAACTGATCGGAAACGGCCGCTCAAGTGATGCCGCACCTGCCACATCGAAGGCATAAGGACTGGGCATCTGATGCCCGAAATAAGCCGCCCCGGTAGCTTGGCCCGATCCTGCGACGATTACCTGCTTGCCGGCCAGCAATTCAAGCGGGGCATGGCTGCTCAACAGAAGGCGCGCGGGGATCGTTCGAATTGCCTGAGGCTCGACAGCAAAATCAGGATAAAGCATCCCAAACAGCCCACCCCGACCACCCGCCAATTCGGTGGAAAGCGTAGGATACCGTTGGCCGCCTAGCACAATCGAATTGGGGCTAGATTCAGCAAAAAAAAGGAAATTGACTGACCAAGCCGACAAAACAATCGGATGGCGACCGACCAAATCGGGGTCAGGAAAGTTAAACGATGCGGCGTTGAAACCATCGTTCTTTGTTGAACGCACCACGAATGCAGCATTGGGGTCAAGCCGCGCTATCGATCCGCGCAAGGCCGCGTCACCTGTGCCCGCTGGCACACCCTGAAGTTTGAAATCGAGATAAATTCGCGCAGGCTTCGCACCACGCACGATATCAAGCAGCCGCGCTTCCCCGGCCACCCCGAGCTCGTTGGCATCGACCCCATTCACAACAACGATTGACGAAGGCGCTGGCGCTTGCCAAAATTTATAGACGGCATTCCAATAGGCATGACCCAACGGATCAGCGGCTTGAACCGCCCAGCCAAGCAGGGCGATCAGCAGCGTCATGATCAGAGGTGATCGCAGGATTCTTCGCATCGGTCCTTGACGCCATGGTCTAGGGCGGCAGGATTAGTCCGAAATGGTTGACATCCAGTTACCTGGTTACGAAGTGTCAACCACTCAAGCCCCTAAAAAAAGACAATTAATATCTTTAGTTAAGGATCGCGCAGCGCGGAAAATCAGGGCTGAATCAGGATAGAAAGGCTTTTTTCCAACATAAGTAGTTGCCACAGGGTGCGGCTGGTATCGGACTGCCCGGACTGATGGCGATCGACCAGAGCGGCGATTTGCCGGGAATCAAACCAGCCCGTGGCGGCGAGGGCACCGCTGTGGGCAATGCCGCGTGCCTGTTCGGCCAATGGCCCACGAAACCACGCCGCGATCGGCGTGACAAAACCCATCTTGGGCCGATAGAGTACATCGTGCGGCAAAGTCGGGCGCATGACCTCTTTCAACAGCCATTTGCCCGTACTGCCGCGCACGCGCAAATCTTCGGGCAAGCGTGCGGCAAATTCGATCAGCCGGTGGTCGAGCAGCGGTTCGCGCGCCTCCAGGCTGACTGCCATGCTGGCGCGATCGACTTTGGTCAGGATATCACCCGGCAAATAGCATTTCAGATCGGCGTATTGCGCGCGATCGAGCCCGCTGCGCGCCGGTGCCTGCCGCATCAGGTCGATCACCGGCGTTTCCGCGCGATAGCCCCCGCGCAAGCGCCGAAACGCATCGGAATAGAGGACGTTGCGCGTTTCGCTGCGGGTAACCGACAGGCTGCGCGCATACGCCGTCTCGCTGTCCATTGCCAAACTTTGCAATGTGCCCTTGGCGCGCAACGGACGCGGCGCCCAGCCCAGCGCCGGCCACATGGCCCCCAGCGGGCCGAACAGCCCGCGCCGCACGCCGCCAGGCAATCGCGCCCGTACACGATCTTCGCGATGGTGAAAGGTTTGCCGCCGGTAGCCGGCAAATGCCTCGTCTGCGCCATCGCCGGACAAGGCCACGGTTACATGTTCGCGCGCCAATTGGCATACCCGCCACGTCGGCAAAGCCGAGGCGTCGGCGAAAGGTTCGTCAAACATCGCCGCAAGCCTGTCAACTTGCGCAAAATCGTCGGCATCGACGGTACGACGATAGTGTTCGGTGTGAAACTGCGCAGCGATCCGGTCTGCGTAGGCCGTTTCATCCAGCGCGGCGACATCGAACCCGATCGAACAGGTCTTGACCGGATCGGCGCTGGCACCGGCCATCATCGCCACCACTGCCGAACTGTCGACCCCACCCGACAGGAATGCACCCAACGGTACGTCAGCGGTCATTCGCGAAGTCACCGCCTGATGCAGCAGATCCCGCAATTCCTCACCCAGGGCATCGGCCGATCCGCTGGCGCGGTCGGCAAAGCTGATGTCCCACCAGGCCACTGGTGCAGTTGGCGGCGCCCCATGCCGCAATAGCTGATAATGCCCGGCTGGCAGCTTGTGTACGCCTTTGAGGATCGACCGGGTATCGGGCACATAGCCCCAGGTCATGAAATCTTCGACGGCGAGCGGATCGATTTCACGACGCAGGCCCGGGTGCGCCAACAGCTGTTTAAGCTCCGACCCAAAGATTGTCGTGCCATCGGCCAAGGTGGCGGTGAACAGCGGCTTTACTCCGAGCCGGTCGCGTGCCAGCAGCAACGTGCGCGCGCGCAAATCGTAAAGCGCAAAGGCAAACATGCCATGCAGCCGCTTCAGGCAATCGACGCCCCATTGCTGCCAGGCGGCAATAATCACTTCGCTGTCGCCATCGGTCTGGAACACAGCGCCATGCCCCTGCAATTCGCGGCGCAATTCGCGGAAGTTGTAGATCTCGCCGTTGAACACCAGCATCACCGCGCCATCAGCCGAAGCCATCGGCTGCGGCGATCCGGCCAGATCAATAATCGCCAGACGCAGATGGCCAAGCCCGATACCCTGTGCGGACCATGTGCCGCGTCCATCCGGGCCACGATGCGGCGCAGCCGCCAGCATCGCCGCAATTTTTGCTCGATCAATCGGGGCCTCTGCCCGTGGGTCAAAAATTCCGGCTATGCCACACATCGCGTCAGTCCCGTCCCAGCACCATATGATCGATCCAGCGATCGACCGGCCCGGTCGCGGCCATAAAACTGGTGATCGCTGCCGCCGGGTCGCGGTTCAGCCTGTTCGACGCCGACAGGATTAAGACCGCTGTCACTTCACGTCGCAGCAAAAGATGATTGGCCATGACATGCAAGCGCAGTTCCAGGCTGCTGCCCGACAACAGCGGCCCACTGCGGTACCACGTCAGACACAGCCGCCGCTCGGGATTGGGGCCATCGCCGGGCACTTCGATCAGGTCACTTTTGGCCACACCAAAGGCCGGGCCAGGTTTTTCCCAGGCCCAGGCCCCGGCCTGCGGAATCGCGCCCTGGCCAAACCCGCTGGCCTGCTGCGCTTCCCCCTGGTTGGCATAAGTCGCAAACGATACATCGACGGTTTGGCCATGGCCATTGTGGAACCGCAGCCGGAACTGCTGGTTCGATCCACCATGCAGCGGCGTCCATCCGTTACGGTCATCAGCGGGAACCAGGTTCCACCCGGCAATGTCGGGCAGATG
>CAIPWG010000024.1 GCA_903868655.1 uncultured Sphingomonadales bacterium | reverse complement strand
CTTCATAAGGGCTATCGATGCCGGTGAAATTCTTCAACGATCCGGCACGCGCCTTTTTGTACAGGCCTTTGACGTCGCGGCCCTCGGCGACGTCCAGCGGGGTGTCGATAAACACTTCGACAAATTCGCCCTCGGCAATCATCGCGCGCACCATATCGCGTTCGGCGCGGAACGGGCTGATGAATGCGGTGATCACGATCAGCCCCGCATCGGTCATCAGCCGCGCGACTTCACCCACCCGGCGGATATTTTCGATGCGATCGGTTTCGGTAAAGCCCAGATCCTTGTTCAAGCCGTGGCGCACATTGTCACCATCCAGGAGGAACGTGTGCTTGCCCATGGCGTGCAGCTTTTTCTCGACCAGATTGGCAATCGTCGATTTGCCTGAGCCCGAAAGGCCGGTGAACCACAGCACTTGCGCGGTCTGATTTTTCAGCATGGCCCGCGCTTCACGCGTGACATCAAGCGCCTGCCAATGCACGTTTTGCGCGCGACGAAGGCTGAAATGCAGCATGCCTGCGGCCACGGTTGCATGGCTGATCTTGTCGATCAGGATGAACCCGCCCAGCGTGCGGTTTTCGGCATAAGCGTCAAACACGATGGCGCGGTCAGCGGTCAGCTCGACTACACCAATGGCGTTGAGATCGAGAGTCTTCGCCGCCATGTGTTCGATGGTGTTGACGTTGACGACATATTTGGGCGACTGGACAGTGGCCGAGACGGTCTGCGTTCCCAGTTTGAGCCAATAGGCGCGACCGGGGATCAAAGCCTCGTCATTCAACCAGACCAATGTGGCTTCGAACTGGTCGGCCACTTCGGGCGGAGCGTCGGCGGGCGCGATCACGCTGCCGCGCGAACAATCGATCTCATCGGCCAGGCACAGCGTGATCGACTGGCCCGCCACAGCTTCGTCCAGATCGCCGTCTTGTGTCACGATTCGTGTCACCGTGCTGGTCTTGCCCGACGGCAGCACGCGGATGGCATCGCCGGTGCGGACCGATCCAGTGGCGATCTGCCCGGAAAACCCGCGAAAATCCAGATTGGGCCGATTGACCCATTGCACCGGCAAACGAAACGGCCGGTCGCGTTCGAGCGCAGCATTGACGTCAACCGATTCCAGATGGTCGATCAGCGTCGGGCCGCTGTACCACGGTGTGTTGGCCGAACGCGTGGTGATATTGTCACCCTGAAACCCCGAAATCGGCAATGCAGTGAACCGGTCAATCCCGATAGAGCGCGCAAATTCGGTATAGTCGCGCACGATTGCATCGAATGTCGTCTGATCATACCCGACCAGATCCATCTTGTTGACCGCCAGCACCACATTGCGGATGCCGATCAACTGGCACAAGTATGAATGACGCCGGGTCTGCACCAGCACACCTTTGCGCGCATCGACCAGGATCACCGCCAGGTCGGCGGTCGAGGCGCCTGTGATCATGTTGCGGGTATATTGCTCGTGCCCCGGACAATCGGCGACGATGAATTTGCGGCGCTCGGTGTTGAAGAAGCGATAGGCCACATCGATGGTGATGCCCTGTTCGCGTTCGGCGGCCAGTCCGTCGACCAGCAGTGCGAAATCAATCGCCTGGCCTTGAGTGCCCTGCCGTTTTGAATCACTTTCGAGCGCGGCCAGCTGGTCTTCGAAAATCATTTTCGAATCATACAGCAGACGGCCGATCAGCGTCGATTTGCCGTCATCGACGCTGCCGCAGGTGATGAAACGCAGCATCGTCTTGTGCTGATGCATGTCCAGATAAGCATCGATGTCTTGCGCGATCAGGTCATCGACCACGTAAATCGGGTCGGTCATCAGAAATACCCCTGCTGCTTTTTCACTTCCATGCCCGCGCCGCCGGCATCTTTGTCGATCGCACGACCCTGGCGTTCGCTGGTCGTGGTCAACAACGTTTCCTGTATAACCTGCGGCAGGGTGCGTGCCGTGCTCTCGACCGCGCCGGTCAGCGGGTAACAGCCCAAGGTGCGAAACCGGATCGAGCGCATCACTGGCTCTTCGCCGGGGCGAAGCGGGAAACGGTTGTCATCCACCATCAACAGCATGCCGTCGCGTTCGACCGTCGGGCGTTCTGCGGCAAAATACAGCGGCACGATCGGCACATCGTTCAGGTGGATATATTGCCAGATGTCGAGCTCGGTCCAGTTCGAGATCGGGAACACGCGGATCGATTCGCCTTTGGCCTTGCGCGCGTTGTAAAGGTTCCACAGTTCCGGCCGCTGGTTCTTGGGGTCCCAGCCATGGCTGGCAGTGCGGAATGAAAAGATCCGTTCTTTTGCCCGGCTCTTTTCCTCGTCGCGCCGCGCACCGCCGAAGGCTGCGTCAAAACCCCATTTGTCGAGCGCCTGTTTCAGTCCCTCGGTCTTCCACATGTCGGTGTGCAGCGCGCCATGGTCAAATGGGTTGATCCCGCGTGCCGCGGCTTCGGGGTTTTGGTAAACCAGCAGGTCCATGCCGCTGTCACGCGCCGTGCGATCACGCAGATCGTACATCGCACGGAATTTCCATGTCGTATCGACATGCAGCAGCGGAAACGGCGGGGGTGAGGGGAAAAACGCCTTGCGCGCCAGATGAAGCATGACCGCACTGTCCTTGCCCACCGAATAGAGCATCACCGGGTTCTGTGCCTCGGCAACGACTTCGCGCATGATGTGGATCGCTTCGGCTTCCAGCCGGGCAAGATGGGTCAAAGGCAAAGGGTCGGGCATAGTCAGCAGGGCCTACAACGGGGGGTCTTTGGCCAGATCGTTCGTGGCCCACGCTCTCGAACCTCCCATATGGGAGCAAAATACTTGACCGCTCGGACAGTCGCTGCGAATTCGGAGCCATGGCTGTTCTGTCCGCGGATCATCGTGAACTGTTCCTACCGCTTATCGAGGGTATTCACGAAAGCCCACCTTGGGGCGTGTTTTTGCGCAACCTGGTGGCGCGGATGGGCGCGCGCCGTGCGTTCATGCTGATCACGCTGGCCAATGCTGCGCCCGATCAACCGCCCAGTGTGATCCATGTCGCAGCACCCCGCGCCGCGCACGAACGCCCAATCGATTTTCGCCGGCTGGAGGCCTTGCGCTTGCATCCCTATGGCGCATTGCGACCGGGGCGGGTCTATGCGCTCGACGAAATGCTTGATTACGATGATCGTGCGCAACTGGCGGCGCAACGTACGGCATTGGCGGAGATGGGCATCCGTTATGGTCGGTGGTTGCGGGTTTCCGCAGGCGGCGCAGCCGATGCATGGCTTGTATTGGTACGCGAACGCGAGGATTTCAGCGGGTCTGCGGTGGCGGTGCTCGATGCCGTGGCGCCGCATTTGGCCGCAGCCTTGCGCACTTTGGCGGCACTGATCGACCAGCGCCTGCAAACCGCGCTGGCCACCACAGCACTCGGCCGGCTGGGGGTTGGGCAAGTCGCATTCGATGGTGAAGGCCGGGTAATGGCGGTCGATCCTGTTGCCGAGGCGGCGCTGATTCTGGTGCCTGATGCGGGGGGGCGGCCGGGGCGTCGCCTGCAATTGCGTCCTGACGTTGCGCGCAAACTTGATGCTGCCTGCGTGGCGCTGGCGCTCGATCCACAAGCCCCGAGCCAGCTCATCCGGGTCGATGATGCGCGCGGGATTGATCTGTTGCTGCGCCGTTTCGATGGGGGACTGGCTGAACCCAATGCGTGCCCGGCGGTTATCGGTGTGTTGCGCAAGACGGTGCGCGGATCGCCACGCGCCACGATCCGCATTCTGATGGCATGCCATGGCTTGTCGGCCAACGAAGCCGCACTGGCGCATGCTTTGTCGGTGGGCGATACGTTATCCGCTGCGGGTGAGCGGCTCAACCTGACCGAAGCGACGACGCGCAATTATTCAAAGCGCATTTATGCCAAGACCGGCACGCAGGGGCAGGCCGATCTGGTGCGGTTGGTGCTGACCGGGTTGGCACCTTTGGCCTGACAGCATCAGGCCCGGCGCGACATGGCTGGCTTGTATGATGCGCTGCGGATCAATCGTCGCCGTATGAATTGGCGCCCATTTCGTCGGGTGCAAGGTCGGAAAAGCGGGTGATGCGCGCTTCGAAGCGCATGCGCACTTTGCCGGTCGAGCCGTGACGCTGTTTGGCCACGATCAGTTCGGCCAGACCATAAACCCGTTCCATCGCAGCGGCCCAGGCAGCGTGTTCTTCGTGGATTTTGGCGTCGTCGCCATCGATCGGGCGTTTGGGTTCACGCGACTGAACGTAATAGTCTTCGCGGAACACGAACCACACCATATCGGCGTCCTGTTCGATCGATCCCGATTCACGCAAATCCGACAACATTGGGCGTTTGTCATCGCGCTGTTCGACCGCGCGCGACAGCTGCGATAGCGCGATGACCGGCACCGACAGCTCTTTGGCCAATGTTTTGAGGCCCCGACTGATTTCGGAGATTTCGTTGACGCGGTTGTCCGAACGGCCGGTGCCTTGCAGCAGCTGGAGATAGTCGACCACGATCAGGCCGACATCGTGCCGCCGTTTCAACCGTCTGGCGCGAGCGCGCAACGCACCGATCGACAGCGCGGGCGTGTCATCGATATACAGGGGCAGCTCGGCCAGCCGCTGGCTGGCGAACGACAGCTGCTGAAAATCCTCGCGGCTGATTCGGCCCATCCGCAGCGCTTCGGAACTGATCCCGGATTGTTCGGCCAGAATACGGGTAGCGAGCTGGTCGGCGCTCATTTCCAGGCTGAAAAAGGCCACCGCGGCGCCAACCGAATCCTTGACCGCGATGCCATCGGCCATGTCGCGGCGCAGCCGGTCGGCAGCGTTGAACGCGATATTCGTGACAAGGCTGGTTTTGCCCATGCCGGGACGCCCGGCCAGAATGATCAAGTCCGAATCGTGCAGGCCGCCGATCTTTTCGTTGAGCGACGTCAGCCCGGTGGTCTTGCCCGAAATATGGCCACCCGACAGCAGCGCCTTTTCGATCATTTCCAACGATGCGCGTGTGGCGGTGGCAAAACTTTGCGCCTCGCTACCGGTCTGTGCGCCTTCGGCCACGGCATACAACGCGCCTTCGGCAGCCTCGATCTGCGCCAGCGGTGACACGCTTTCGCTGGTGTCCATTGCCTGTTCGACCAGCGTGCGGCCGACCGTGATAAGTTCGCGGAGCAACGCCAGATCATAAATCTGCTGGGCCAGTTCGCGCGGCGCCAGCAAGCCCTGGCCGTCGGCGGTCAGCCGCGCCAGATAGGCCGTACCGCCGAGCTCCTTAAGCCCCTCGTCAGTTTCGAAATAGGGTTTCAGCGTAACCGGAGTGACAATTGCCTTGCGATCGATCAGCGCGGCAATGCGCGAAAATACCCGGCCATGAACCGCCGCGAAGAAATGTTCTGCCGTCAGTGGGCAGGTCATTTCCTCCAGAATGCGGTTGTCGATCAGTACCGCACCCAGAAACGCGGCCTCTGCCTCGACGTTTGCGGGCAGCGTGCGCACGGGATCGGCCTCGCGCAGAAGGATTGAGCTGGTGACTGACATCCAGTCTCTGTGCCTTGTTACCCCGGCAGCGACAACCCGGGCACGCGTGCGGGCCCTGTGGATAGCGGGGAAGGCACAACGTACTTGCGGCAGGGTTGACGCCTATGCAATCACGCGAGTGTCATGGTTGACCCGCGCATTGCCCATATCGAACTTGATGAAGCGACGATCATCTGGCGCAATGCCGATATCGAGCAGGAACGGCGTATTGCGATCTTCGATCTGATCGAAGAGAACAGTTTCAAGCCCTTGCGCGCCTTTGCCGCCGGGCACGAGGGGCCTTATCGCCTGCGCTTATCGGTCGATGACGGGCGGTTGGCACTGATGATTGCGGATGAGCAATCGCGTGAACTCGATGCAGTGGTTTTGGGGCTCGGCCGTTTCCGCCGCCCGATCCGCGATTATTTTGCGATTTGCGAATCGTATTACCAGGCGATTCGCCGCGCCACCGCGCAAGAGATCGAAACGATCGATATGGCCCGTCGGGGCGTTCATAACGACGCTGCGACGATTTTGCTCGAGCGGCTAGAGGGCAAGATCGAAACCGATTTTGCAACAGCGCGACGGCTGTTCACGCTGATTTGCGTGCTCCACATCAAGGGATAAAGGGTGTCGATGTGGCAAGCGCAGGGCTGACACGCCGGCTGGTGGTCCCAGTGGTGATTGTCGCAGTCGCAGCGGCGGGGCTGATGCTGTGGGCCTGGTCCATCCATTGGGCGCCCGATCGCGCGCGCTATCCGGTACAAGGCCTGTGGCTCGATGCTGCCAATGGCCCGGTCGAATGGGCTACGATAAAGGCCAATGGACCCGGCGGACACGGTCCCGATTTTGTCTATCTGACTGCCAGCAGCGGGGCGAAGGAGCGCGATCCGGCATTTGCCTCCAGCGCCGAGGCGGCGCGCGCGGCCGGGCTCCAACTCGGTGTCGTGCACATCTATGACGTGTGCTTGCCCGCCGATGGACAGGCCAGCAATTTCGTGACCACGGTGCCGCGCGACAAACACATGTTGCCCGCCGCAATCGCGCTCGAGCTTGATCCCCAACGCTGCCCCGAACCGCCTGGCGAAGCCTCGATCGACAGCGAATTGACTACGTTCCTCAATGAAGTCGAACGCCACCTGGGCCGTCCGGTGGTCTTGATGCCGTCGGCCAGTGTCGAAGCGCGCTATCACCTGGCCGCGCGGATTGATCGCAATGTGTGGGTGACGGGCGATTATCGCGCGCCGACTTATATCACGCGGCCATGGGTGCTGTGGACAGCAACGCATCGCCTGCGTCTGACGGGGGTGTCGACGCCGGTGCGTTGGGTGGTGGTGCAACCATGACCGAAGCGCCCGATGCCGCCGCGCTGGTTGTCGCTGCTCGGGCCGCGATGGCCCAGGCATATGCGCCCTATTCGGGGTTTTACGTGGGTGCGGCACTGGCCTTTGCTGACGGCACGGTGATCACCGGCAGCAATTTTGAAAACGCCAGCTATGGCCTGTCGCTCTGCGCGGAAACCGTCGCTGCGGCCAAGGCCAGCCAGCAGGGCCATCGCGCCGGTCTGGTCGCCGTGGCGATTGCCGGTGGGCCACAGGGTGTGCCCGGCGCGGTGGTCACGCCTTGCGGACGCTGCCGGCAGGTCTTGAACGAATTGGCTGCGCTGGGCGCGACCGATCCGCTGATAATCGCGACCGGTGCGCACGAAACCGTGGAAATGCGCCTGAGCGCGCTCTTGCCACTCGCCTTTGGTCCGGCCAACCTGATCCCCTGAACCGTTCATCCGAAAGGCCTATCGTGTCTATTTTGTCCGACCGTTGGATTCGTGAACAAGCGCTGTCCACGGGCATGATCGAACCCTTTGTCGAAAGCCAGCGGCGGGATGGCTGCATCAGCTATGGCCTGTCGTCGTATGGCTACGACGCGCGAGTGGCTGACGAGTTCAAGATATTCACCAATGTCGATTCCGCCGTGGTCGACCCCAAGAATTTTGATGCCAATTCGTTTGTCGATCGCAAGACAGATTGCTGCGTGATCCCGCCCAACAGTTTTGCATTGGCGCGCACGGTCGAATATTTCCGCGTGCCGCGCGATGTTCTGGTAATTTGTCTGGGCAAGTCGACGTATGCGCGGTGCGGGATTATCGTCAATGTTACCCCGCTCGAACCTGGGTGGGAGGGGCATGTGACCTTGGAATTTTCAAATACCACCACGCTGCCAGCCAAAATTTATGCCAACGAAGGCGCGTGCCAGTTCCTGTTTCTGCAGGGCAACGAACCGTGCGAAGTCAGCTATGCCGATCGTGCGGGCAAATATATGGGCCAACGCGGCGTGACATTGCCAAGGATTTGATTGCCGAACATCCTGCGCTGCCTTAATCGGACGGTTAAGGCAAAGGCGGGGATGAGGCTATGGCACGGATCTACGATATCATCGTTTACGGCGCGACCGGGTACACCGGACGGCTGGTCGCCGAATATCTGGCGCATACTCATGGTGGATCGGGTCTTTCATGGGCGATGGCCGGGCGCAGCCAGGCCAAATTGGCCGAGGTGCGCGATCTGATCGGCGCGCCGGCCGATACCCCGCTGGTGATTGCCGACAGCAATGATCCTGCTTCGTTGGCGGCCATGGCCCAATCAACCCATGTGGTGATTACCACGGTCGGGCCTTACCAGCTTTATGGCACCGATGTTTTGGCTGCCTGCGTCGCCGCCGGCACGCATTATGCCGATTTGTGCGGAGAACCTGTATGGATGCGCCAGATGATCGACCGCTTCGATGCCGAAGCCAAGGCCAGTGGTGCACGCATCGCGTTTTCATCGGGGTTCGATTCGATCCCGTTCGATCTCGGCGTGTTGTCGTTGCAGGCAGAGGCCAAGGCGCGGTTTGGCATCCCCGCACCCCGCGTGAAATGCCGCGTGCGCGCCATGCAG
>CAIPWG010000023.1 GCA_903868655.1 uncultured Sphingomonadales bacterium | reverse complement strand
CAGCACGTCGACGCTGGCATATTCCACGCCCAGCCGTTCCAGAATGGCCACGGCGCGGCTGGAAAATCCGCATTGCGGAAACAACGGCGTGCCCTTCATGAACAAGACCACATCGCTGCTTTTGACGATGTCGGCGATGCGGGCATGCGTGCTGTTGGTTTCGGTCATGACGGTCGTGGCCCTCCTGGGACAGAAATTGAAATTTTAGTTGGCTGAGGTGGGCACGGCTGTAGTCAATTGCAAGGCATGCAGCACCCCGCCCATACGACCGCCGAGTGACGCATACACCGCCTTGTGCTGGGCGATCCGGCTTTGACCCAAAAAAGTCGATGATACGACATGCGCGGCATAATGATCACCGTCGCCAGCCATATCGGTAATCGTGACTTCTGCATCGGGCATTGCCGTGCGGATCAACGCCACGATGTCGTCTGCCGCCATCGCCATCAAACTTCCCCCATCAGTTGGCGGCGGGCTTCGACCGCCTTGGCTGCCAACGCCTTGCGAACATCGGCTTCGCTTGTGTCGATCCCGGCGAGCAGCAGATCACCCAGCACTTTGCGGATCACATCTTCATCGCCGGCTTCTTCAAATTCGGCCTGAACGACGGCGCGGGCATAGCTCTCGGTCTCCGCCGCATCGAGTGTCATGCGTTCGGCTGCCCACTGGCCCAACAGCTTGTTGCGGCGCGCCTGAATACGGAACAGCATTTCCTCGTTGTGCGCAAACACAGCCTCTTCGGCGCGTTCGCGATCGTCAAACAGGGTCATCGCGCAAGTCCTTCCGGTCTGTCTGACTTTGCGATAGTCAGCAAGTTGCCAAGTCGCAAGCAAAGACCGTGGCACACCGTTCACGGCGCCCGCAATCCGGTCCACGCCGCCAGAAATGCCAAGACATCTGCACCGCCAGCAATCACTTTGTCGAGCGGTTTGCCCGCGCCATGCCCGGCATCGCTTTCTACCCGCAACAGATGAGGCCGATTGCCAATCCAGGCTGCCTGCAACGCAGCGACGTATTTGAAACTGTGCGCGGGTACGACCCGATCGTCGGTATCGCCGGTGGTGACAAGGATGGCCGGATAATCGGCACCGCTGTGGATATTGTGGTACGGCGAATAGGCCCGCAGAATTCGCCAGTCGGCCTCTCGCGCCGGATCGCCATAATCAACGATCCATGACCGACCCTGAGTAAATCGATCAAACCGCAGCATGTCCATAACGCCGACATCGGGATTGGCCGCAACAAACAGATCAGGACGCTGATTGATCACAGCAGCCACCATCATCCCCCCATTCGAGCCACCTTGCACGGCCAGGTGGCCGCGCTGCGCAATGCCCGAGCGGATCAGCCAATCGCCCGCTGCAATGAAATCGTCAAAGCTGTTCTGCTTGTTCGGGCCACGCCCCGCCTGATACCAATCTGGCCCAAGTTCTCCACCGCCGCGCACCGCCGCGACGGCGAACACACCACCGGCCTCGAGCCATGCCATCCGCCACGGCGAATAGCCGGGATTGAGCGCGATGTCGAAACCGCCATAGCCATAAAGCAGCGTCGGCGCGGGTGTAACAGCGATGGCCAACGCACGTTTGCGAACAACCGTGATCGGCACGAGCGTGCCATCGCGTGAAGGATATTGCCGATCCTCGATCATATAGTCTGCGGGGTTGAACGGAACTTCGGGCCGCGCAAACGGTGTTACCCGACCGGACCGGAGGTCGAGCCTGTAGATCGACGGTGGCTGATTATAACTGGAAAACTGATAAAACGTCTCAGGGTCGCCCGGCGCGCCGTTGAAGCCGGTCGCCGAACCGTTTTCCGTCATCGTGATCGCGCGTGCCGGGCGGCCATTCAGATCGGTCACCATCGCAACGCGTTGCCCACCGTCGAGATAAGACAGGATCAACCGATCACCCACGATTCGCCCGGCCTCAAGCTGACCATGCTGTTCGCCTACCAGCACCCGCACACCTGGGTGCGTCCCCAGTTCGATCCGCACCAGGCGGTAATTGGGCGCGCCGTCATTGGTGACAAACCATAACCGAGTGCCCTGACCGTCCACCAATTTCCAGTCGTGGTTCAATCCATCGACCAGCGGCACCACATTCCAGCGTCCTGCGCGGTGCACAGGCGCAAGATCGACCAGATGCACCCCGCGTTGCGGTGCGGCGCTCGCTTCGGTGGTGATCACTGCCCAACGGCCATCGGATGTTACTTGCGCTTTGTGACCCCATTCGGGATGTTCGGGCGTGGCATAGACCAGTTCATCGGCGTCCTGCGCCGTCCCCAGGCGATGAAACCACACGCACTTGTTCCGCAAGGGGGCTAGATACGCATCGCTGTCGCGCGGCGCTGGAAAGCGGGAATACAGGAAACCCGCGTCACCGATCCATCCGATCAGCGTATCATGCGCCCATTCGATCCGGTCGGGCAATGCTGCACCGCTACCGGCATCGACCACCCGTATTGTGCGCCAATCGCTACCCGACCGCTGTTCGCCATAGGCGAGGTAATGCCCGCTGCGCGATGGCGCCCAGAAATCCAGTGCATATTCACCCGACCCGGCACGATTGGGATCGACCAGCACGCGATCGGTGCCATTCAGTCCATCGCGCACGAACAGCACCGCCTGGTTGAGCAACCCGCTGTTGCGCAGAAAAAAGTACCGATGCCCGGCCTTTTTCGGCAGGCTGTAACGTTCGAAATTGTACAAGGCGCGCAAGCGTTGGGCAAAATGATCGCGCCCCGGCAATTGGCCAAGGTAGGTTTGCGACAGCGTATTTTCGCGCATGACCCAATCAGCGACGGCACGATCGGCGCGCAGATCGCTTTCGAGCCACCGCCAGGGGTCTGCCAAAACTTCGCCAAACACATGGTCGGCAGTGCTGTCCTGACGCGCGACCGGATAGCGCAAAGGCGGCAGCGCAAGCCCTGCAACAGGCACGGTGTCGTGCGTCGCAGTTCGCGCGTCGATCGGCACCGTGCCAGCGCTTTCGCTGCCTGCGAGCACCGGGCCGCCCCAAATCAACAGACCACAAATCAGGATTACCTGACGGATGGCTGACCAACCGTTACGGCTCATCGGCTTGCTGCATCGGCTCAAGTGGGCTTCAATCCGCTCCAATGCGCGAAAAATGCCTGCACATCGGCAGCTTCGGCAATAACTTTGTCGATCGGTT
>CAIPWG010000022.1 GCA_903868655.1 uncultured Sphingomonadales bacterium | reverse complement strand
GTGCCATTGGCGAAATGTTGCCGGGTTCATTACAAAGCTCTGATTGAGTTTCAGCCTGCCCTGGCTGATCAGTTCGAACGCGACATAGCTGGTCATGATCTTGGTTAATGATGCGGGCACAAACCGCCGATGGGCATCGCGCGCAAACAGCACCCGCCCCGAATTCACATCGACCATATAGCCAATCGGTGCAGTTATTGCCGGCATCGCTGTGGGGTCGACCGGCAACGCTTGGGCTCTTCGCGCGTTTGCCGAAACAAACTGGAACGGCGCGATTGCAGCGCATAGGGCTACGGCAGACAGGAACAAGCGTCTCATGGATGGGCGCGGCAATCTATGGCTAAACTGACTACGATCATTCGTGGTGCAGGATTATCGCCCCCGCATAGCCCGACTGTTTCGCCTTCGCCAGTGCAGCTCGTGCTTGATCCGCATCGCCGGCAACAATCCGCACCCGCCACAATTTGCCGGCTGCTTCGACTTTTCCGCCCACTTGAGTTGCGGCCTTTTGCGCGCGATCTTTCGACGAAAACGCTGCGACTTGAACCAACAACGGTTTCGTGGCGGGCTTTTCCGGTGCTTTGGCCTCGGTTGCAGCAGCTTTGGGTTGCGTTGGCTTGGCCACTAACGGTTTGGGCGCTGGTGGTTGTGGCGTAGCCGGCTTGGGCGCAACGGCTTTGGATTCAATCGGAAGCGGTTTGGGGGGCAGTGCGACAACCGGCTTGGCTGCGGCTTGGGCCGGACGAATAGTGGCCGCAGCCGGTGCGCCCGAAAGGATCGTCACAGGCGGATCATCCGGCTGGGCGACCGCAGCAATGCCCAGCTTTCGCCGCAGCGCGGTGCGCAAGCCTGGCGGCGTTTCCATGCGATCGGGCGCGCGTTGCCCGGTGCGCAACAGCGCGCGCTCCTGCTCGGGCGGATTGACCCGCCGCACTCGCACGGGCGCATCGCTTTTGGCGGGAAGCCCGAGTTGCGCCCAGGCAGCGGGCGACAATTCGACCAATTGCTTGCCGTTCATCGGCCCACGATGATCGAGCCGCACCAGAATGGTATGCCCGCTGTCGAGCGAGGTGACTTCTACATAGCATGGCAGCGGCAATGCGTGGTGCGCGCCGCTTATGCCATTGCCTTCGCTGCCAAGGCGGGCATAGCCGACCGCATCATAATTCAAGGTATCGGCCGGCGTATATGTCACGCCACCGACTGCATAGGGTTCTCCGATAACCACGGGATAATCGGCCGCTGGGCCAACGGCCTGTAACGCCGAAGCTGCGTTGGCGCCCGCAAAAGGGAACATCAGCGCAACGAGCACCGAAGCAATGCTAGTGATGGATTTCATCGGCGAGCAGTCCTACCGAAAGAGCATAAAAGTTCGAGCAGTTGTAATCGAGGATTACACGATAATTTCCGGTTAGCAGCCAGGCCGGGTGTCCGGGCCCATCAGGTTCAAACAAGGTAGCCTGCACCTGGTCATTCAGCCACTCACCGTGGGTTGGCAAAATTCCTGCCGCGCGCCATTCGGCCATTGTGTGCCAACGCGAATGCCGCATGAACACCTGGGGGCAGCGTGGACTGACCATGCGATTGGATAGTGCGGCACGGTCGAATCCTGCGGGGATCGTCACCGCCAACCCCCATGGTTCGGCACGGCGCCATCCGGCATCCCGGAAATAATTGGCAATGGATGCCAAAGTATCGGCGCGGTCGGTCCAAATGTCGGCCAAACCGTCACCATCGGCGTCTTGGGCAACTCGCAAATAGACGCTTGGCAAAAATTG
>CAIPWG010000021.1 GCA_903868655.1 uncultured Sphingomonadales bacterium | reverse complement strand
CGCTTTCCAGCCGCAGCATCAAGACCTGGCATTCGGGATCGCCAAACCGGCAATTGTATTCGATCAGCTTGGGCCCTTCGCTGGTCAGCATCAGCCCGGCGTAAAGCACGCCTGAATAGGCCATGCCGGCATCGGCCATGGCTTTCACCGTGGGGGCGATGATCCGGGTTATCGTTTCGCGCTCCAGATCAGGGGTCAGCACGCGTGCAGGGCTATAGGCTCCCATGCCGCCGGTATTGGGGCCGGTATCGCCATCGCCGACGCGCTTGTGATCTTGGGCCGATCCCAATGCGACGATCGTGGCGCCATCGGTCAACGCAAAAAAGCTTGCCTCTTCACCGGTCATGAACTCTTCGATCACGACTTCGGCCCCGGCATCGCCGAAGGACCCGGCAAACATGTCGGCGATGGCGGCGCTGGCTTCGTCTGCGGTCTGTGCGATCACCACGCCTTTGCCCGCCGCCAGCCCATCGGCCTTGATTACCACCGGCAGGCCGAATTGCCCGAGCGCGGCCTGTGCGTCGGCTTCGCTGGTCGTGCGCACATAGCCAGCGGTGGGAATGCCCGCGCGGGCGCACAGATCTTTGGTAAAGCCTTTTGATCCTTCGAGCTGGGCAGCAGCTTTGTCGGGGCCGAACACAGACAGCCCCGCGCCACGCAAAGTGTCGGCCAGTCCGTCGACCAGCGGCGCTTCGGGGCCGATCACGATCAGGCCGATGTCATGGGCATGACAAAACGCCACGACTGCGCCATGGTCAGTGACATCAAGCGCGTGACATTGTGCGTGTTCGGCAATGCCCGGGTTGCCGGGTGCGGCATGAAGCTTGCCCAGATGCGGGCTTTGCGCCAATTTCCACGCCAAGGCATGTTCGCGCCCACCGCTTCCGAGCAACAGGATATTCATGAACTCTCACCTTCCCGGCGATGAAGACGCCAATTCGGGCCTGTTAGCGAGGGAAACGACAGGCGACAACGCCCCGGCGCTGTCGATTTCGGAACTGTCGAATCTGTTGAAGCGCACGGTCGAGGATCGTTTCGGCTTTGTCCGTGTGCGTGGCGAACTGTCGGGCGTCAAGCGCGCGGCCTCGGGCCACCTTTATTGCAGTCTCAAGGATGAAAACGCGCGACTCGACGGGGTGATGTGGCGCGGCGGTGTGCAACGGCTGGGGTTTGCGCCCGCTGACGGGATCGAAGTGATCGCCACCGGCAAATTGACGACGTATCCGGGCCGGTCGAATTACCAGATCGTGATCGAACGGATGGAGATCGCGGGCGAGGGCGCACTGCTCGCGCTGCTGGAAAAGACCAAGGCGCGGCTGGCGGCAGAGGGCTTGTTCGATGCCGCGCGCAAACGTGCGCTGCCCTATCTGCCGCGGGTGATCGGGGTGGTGACATCGCCCACGGGTGCGGTGATTCGCGATATCCTGCACAGGTTGCGCGATCGGTTCCCCAGCCATGTCGTGGTCTGGCCGGTACTGGTGCAGGGGCAGGGGGCGGCCGCGCAGGTTGCGGCGGCGGTGCGCGGGTTTTCCGATCTGTTGCCCGGCGGGCCGGTGCCGCGACCCGATCTGGTGATCGTGGCGCGTGGTGGCGGCTCGATCGAAGACTTGTGGGCGTTCAACGAAGAAGTGGTGGTGCGCGCCATCGCCGCTTCGACGATCCCCGTGATCAGCGCGGTCGGCCATGAAACCGATACCACATTGGCCGATTTCGTGGCCGACCGCCGTGCGCCCACACCAACGGCGGCGGCGGAAATGGCCGTGCCGGTACGCGCGGAACTGGCCGGCGCGCTCGCCGATTTCGAAGCCCGGCGGCAGCGCGCAATCGGGCGGCAATTGGCCCAGGCGCGCGAACGGCTTGACCAGCGTGCGCGGCGCCTGCCCCAGCCCCACGCGCTGCTGGCGGCCCAGGCGCAACGGCTCGATGATCTGGGCGATCGGCTGCGGCGGTCTTTGGGCCATCGCACCGATCTGGCCGCTGCCCAACTGGCGCGCCACGCCGGCGCCTTGCGGCCCGCACTGCTGCAGGTACGCTTGCGCCGCGAAAGCGAACGGCTGGCGGCCTTGCGCCTGCGGCCAGAAGTGCTGGTGCAACGGATCATGATGGCGCGCGGTCGGGTCGATGCGCTCGACCGGTTGCGCCGCTCGCTCGATCCAGAGGCGCCGCTGCTGCGCGGCTATGTGCTGGTCACCAATTCGTCAGGGCATGTGGTCAAAACCCGTGCAGCGGCAGAAAAAGAAGCCGAGTTGACCCTGAAATTTGCCGATGGCGCCATGGCGGTTGCGCCAGTGCAAGGTGACGCACCACCACGCCAGGCGCGTGCGCGGCCCGCCGTTGCGCCACCCCTGCAACCCAAAT
>CAIPWG010000020.1 GCA_903868655.1 uncultured Sphingomonadales bacterium | reverse complement strand
TTCATTCGTATCAACGGGACGCTGGTCGGTGGGCTGGTCGGATTGGCGTTGCACGCGGTGGAACACCTGATTTAATCAGCCGGTATGACCGACGCCTTGATCACGACCGACCGGCTCGCACTGCATCAGCCACAGGCGTGTGATCTGGCAGCAGTGGCAGCGATTGTTGCCGATGGCGCCGTTCGGCGCTTTCTGGGCAATCGTGACGCGCAGATGCCCGATGAATTTGCCCGGTTTGCGCGCAATGCAGGCAGCTGGGCCTTATATGGGTATGGCAATTTCATGGTGCGTGACCGCGTGTCAGGCGATCTGATCGGGATTTGCGGGGTGTTCCACAGCTGGCGCGGGTTCGACGGTTTTGATGACGTTCCCGAAGCGGGCTGGATTTTCGCCAGGCCGGTTTGGGGGCGGGGCTGTGCCACCGAAGCGATGCGTGCCGCTTTGGCGTGGTTTGATCGGGCGCATGGCCCGCACCGGATTGCCTGCATGATCGATACGGACAACCATGCCTCGCACGCCGTGGCACGAAAACTTGGCTTCGCCGTCTATGGTGCGCACCATTTCGGGGGCCACGCCGTGGTCTTGTCGCAACGCACGATCTGATTTGGTTGGGCGCGGTATTATCTATATTAATAAGACAGTTGATGACGCAAACCTGTAGCGGCGCTGTCACGTTCCCTGATTAACGGCCGCTGAAAGCCGCTCCAGCCGGCCTGCTTTCACCCCCTCAGGGAGCATCTCATGACCCAATCGTACACGCTTCGGGCGACGCTGTCGCTTGCCGCCCTGATTATTGCTTCGCAGGCCGGAATAGCACGGGCCGAAGACGCCGCTCCGAGTGCGCCCACGCCGGTCAGCGCCGACCAGATCGTCGTGACGGCGAAGACGACGCGTTCGGCCACGGCGGTGACAGCTGTCGAGATCCAGAAGATCCTGCCCGGCGTTTCGCCGCTCAAGGCGATCGAAACACTGCCTGGCGTTTTGTACATTACCGCCGATCCCTGGGGTAACAACGAACAGAATGCCCAGATTTTCATCCACGGGTTCAACTTTCAGCAGTTGGGCTACACACTCGACGGCGTGCCGCTGGGTGATCAGAACTATGGCAATTACAACGGACTGTCGCCGCAGCGTGCGGTAATTTCGGAACTTGTCGGGCGCGCAGTGGTGTCGACGGGTGCGGGTGATCTTGGCACCGCATCAACCAGCAACCTTGGCGGTGCGATCGAAACGTTCACGCTCGATCCGAAAAAGGCGTTGGGCCTTGAAGTTGGTCAAACTTTTGGCAGCTATGGCACATCGCACAGCTTCGCGCGGATCGATACCGGCAGCTTTGGCCCCGACAAAAACACCACCGCCCTGTTGGCCGTATCACGGCAGCGCGCACGCGCCTGGGATTTCAACGGGGTGCAGGGCGGTTGGCAGGTCGATGCCAAGCTGGTGCACGATAACAGTGCTGGCAAGTTGACCGCGTATTTTGACTATTCGCAGAAGACCGAACCCAACGAGGACGCGACCAGTTTCCGGATCCCGGCAACAACCGTGGCACAAGGTTATACACCGTATACCCGGCCTTATTTCTATCCCAACTTTTCCGCGTATCAGGGCTATCTTGATGCCTATGGCAATACGCCTGCTGCCCAGGGCAGCAACTACAACAATTATTATTCTGATGCGCAACGAACCGATTACCTCGGCTATCTGAAATATGACGCGCATCTTTCGGACAGGATCGATTGGTCGAACCAGGTCTATTTCCATCACAACGATGGCGTGGGCGTTGTAGCCGGTGCTTTGGGGCAATCGATTACGGTCATTCAGGCCTATCTCGATCCCAACTATGCGACTGACGCGCATTTCGGCGGCAACGGCAACGGCGCGGGCAATGCCACGCTTGGTGCGGCGTTGGTCGCGGCAACCGGGGGGTCGGGTATTGTCATCCGCACCACCGAGTACCGTATCAACCGCGAAGGGCTGCTATCGACGCTGCATGTCGATCTGGGCGCACACAAGATTGAATTGGGTGGCTGGTTCGAACACAACAGTGCTGCCCAGTATCGGCGTTGGTATGGGGCCAGTGCGGCCAATCCGGCCTCGTTCAGCCCCTATATCCGCCCGAGCAGCCCGCTGTTTACCCAGTATCAGGGCCAGGCCAGCGTCGAAGAACTGCAACTGCATGCGCAGGACAGCTGGCGCGTCAACGACCGGCTGGCGATCGAAGCCGGGTTCAAGACCAGCGCACAATGGGCCAATGGCTATTACCCGGTGCAGCCGTTGGCGGGTTCGTTGTCGGGCCTGTCAGGCGGTCTGCCGCAGGGGCGGATCAACACCCAGCGTTGGTTCCTGCCTGCATTCGGTGCGAAATACGACCTGACTGCGCACGAGCAAGTCTATGTGAACGTGCAGAAAAACTTGCGGCAATATATGACGTATGAAGGCGGCGCTTCGCTGTCACCGTGGTTCACGGGCAGTCAGTCGGCGTTCAATACGTTTGCGAACCAAGGCGCGCCCGAAGAAAGCTGGACTTACGAAGCGGGTCTGCGCACGCGACGCTCCTTCGACAACGCGGTGCTGTCGGCGCTTGAGGCGCAGGTCAATTATTATCACGTGACTTTCAGCAACCGCCAGTTGGCGATCAACACCAACCCCGGCGGCATCGCCGGCAGCGGCATCACCGGCGGTACTGCGCTGCTGGTGAACGTAGGCAGCGTGCACACCGATGGGGTCGATGCGGCTTTCACGTTCCACTTTGGCCAGCACTTCTCGCTGTACAACGCAACCTCGTGGAACCGTTCGACGTATCAGAGCGACTATACTTCGACCGCCAGCGGCATCGGTGCGGCGACCGGCACGTGCATCGGCGGTTATGCAGTGACCGGCGGCGTCGTTCCGACATGCGGTAAAGTCATTCCCGGCACGCCCAGCTGGATGAACAAAACGGTTGCCACGGTTCATCTGGGCCCGATCGAGGTGCAGGCGATCGGTGACTATGTCGGCAAGCGCTTTGCCACTTACACCAACGACACCAGCGTGCCGTCGTACTTCCTTGCTTCGCTGCGGGTGGCAGTGGCGTTGCCGGCGCAAGATCTGCACGTGGCGAAGGCTGATTTGAGCGTGAATATCACCAACCTGACCAAGGAAACCGGCGTTTCGACGCTGTCGGTCGGTTCGGCCACCAACAGCTACTCAGCTTATCCGATTGCACCGCGTCAGGGATTCGTGACACTCAGCCTCGGCTTCTGACGCGCAACGCGGGTTGGCCAAAAAGGCCGGGCAGCCCGAACAGGGTTGCCCGGTTTTTTGGTTTCAGGAACAGGGTTGGCGCTTCGAGCAGGGCGCGGACCTGGATGCAAAAAAGGCCGGAAAGGTCTCCCTTTCCGGCCCGTTTTGTGTGCCTGTCGGCAGTTCGGTCGTGGACCCTTAGAAGTCCATGCCGCCCATGCCGCCCATGCCGCCGCCCGGCATGGCCGGTGCAGACTTGTCTTCAGGCTTTTCCACAATCGCAGCTTCGGTGGTGATCAGCAGACCAGCGACCGATGCGGCATCTTGCAGCGCGGTGCGCACGACCTTGGTCGGGTCGATCACGCCGGCAGCCTTCAGGTTTTCATAGACGTCGGTCGAGGCGTTGAAGCCCAGGCTTTCATCGGTCTGGTCAAGCAGCTTGCCGGCGACAACCGCACCGTCAAAGCCCGCGTTTTCAGCAATCTGCTTCAGCGGGGTGCTGATCGCGCGACGGATGATGTCGATGCCGCGGGTTTGGGCTTCGTTGACACCCTGCAGGCCTTCAAGCGCGCGGGTGGCATAGAGCAGCGCAGTACCGCCGCCGGGGACGATGCCTTCTTCAACGGCTGC
>CAIPWG010000019.1 GCA_903868655.1 uncultured Sphingomonadales bacterium | reverse complement strand
GTGATCGTAAAACCGACCGCCTGCAAAGCGCGCAAAGCGCTTTCACGGCCCGAACCCGGGCCTTTCACTTCGACTTCGAGTGTGCGCACACCGTGTTCAGCAGCCTTTTTGCCCGCGTCATCCGCCGCGACCTGCGCAGCGTAAGGCGTCGACTTGCGGCTGCCTTTGAAACCCATCATGCCGGCAGACGACCACGAAATGGCGTTGCCCTGGGCATCGGTGATGGTGATCATTGTGTTGTTAAAGCTGGCATTGACGTGCGCGACACCACTGGTGATGTTCTTGCGCTCCCGCTTTTTAATACGCTGAGGTTCGCGTGCCATTGTCTTGTGTATTCCTGTCGAAAAACCGTGGGAAACCGGGGGGACGCAAAAGCCTGAGAGCCTCGACCCCGCGCCGGCTTACTTCTTCTTGCCGGCGATCGGCTTGGACTTGCCCTTGCGGGTGCGCGCATTGGTGTGCGTGCGTTGGCCACGAACCGGCAAACCCTTGCGATGGCGAAGCCCGCGATAGCAGGCCAGATCCATCAGGCGCTTGATGTTCATCGCGGTTTCGCGACGCAAATCGCCTTCCACGGTGTGATCGGCATCGATTGTTTCGCGGATCTGAAGCACTTCGGCGTCAGACAGATCCTGAACGCGACGGCTGTGATCAATACCCAGCTTGTCAGCGATCTGGCGGGCCTGGAAAGGTCCAATGCCATGAATGTAGGTCAGCGCAACAATCACGCGCTTGTTGGTGGGGATGTTCACCCCGGCAATACGAGCCACTTTATTCTCCGTTCAGCTCCACAGTCCACCGCGCCTTTGCCGTCGGACTGATCCGACAGCACCCGACTTGGGGCCTATCTCATCGCGAAACACTCGAAGTTCGATCAGAGCCGTTAAACCAAGCCAGTGCCCATATATGCACTGTCAAAGCGTTAACTCTCCGAACGGGTTCGAGTGAAAGGCGCGCTTAGGCGGATTCTCAAAGGGCGTCAACCGCATTTCGGCGCGAAAGGGCCTATCCGTTGTGTAACGGATGCCAGCGCCTTCCATTGAGCCAAGCGATACCCGATTTGCCACGAGAGGTCAAAGGTTCAGCGAAGCGAAGTCGTGCAGATATCGTTCATCGAAGACTGTGGTATAGACGCCTGTTGCACAGTGAAAGTGTCAATCAGGAGAGGTTGAATGAACATGCCCGTCATCGTCCAGCGCAACTTGCTTCTGGCTCGCTCTGCCACCGCACTGGCGTTGGCCATTCCTGCATTGCTGGTCATGGCCCCCACGATCGCGCAGGCGCAAGTGTCGGTCGGGCTGGATATCCGCATCGGTTATGCACCGCCGCCAATCCCGGTGTTTGCGCAGCCCCCGCTGCCGGGGCCCGATTATATCTGGATTCCCGGGCATTGGGCCTGGAGCGATTGGGTTGACGATTATTATTGGGTTCAAGGCTATTGGGAATTGCCACCCGAGCTGGGCCTGTTGTGGACGCCGGCCTGGTGGGGGTGGGATCGTGGCGGATACCGTTATCACGACGGGTATTGGGGCAATGATGTTGGCTGGTACGGCGGCATCGATTACGGTTTTGGCTACCACGGCCACGGATGGGAAGGAGGGCGCTGGCAGAACGGGCACCTCGCCTACAACCGGGCGGTCGTGAACCTTAGCAATGCCCGGGTGCCCAATGTCTATTATCAGCAAACGACTGCGGCTGCCGGCTATGGCCCTCGTACAAGCTATGCCGGGGGCGCAGGCGGCATTCAGGCTCGACCAACACCGCAGGAATGGCGTGCGACGCAGGGCCCGCATTACGCGCCGACATGGGCGCAACAGCAGCGCGTTCAGCAAGCCGCGACCAATCCGCGCAATGTTGCATCGAACGTGACGCCGCAGTGGCAACCACCGGCCGTGCGTCGGATCGGCAACGATGGCGCACCGATTGATCGCTCCGCAACATTGCGACAGGGTGGAGCCAATGCCGCTGCCCCGTCGCAATATCCACGCCCGGCCCCCAATTATGCACCGCAGATGGGATATGGACAATCGCCCCGCCCATCGCAGGGGCAAGTGCCGACACCCATGACCACGCAAAATCCGGCCCCGCAAATGCGCGGTATACCTGCCCCACAGACATTGGCCACGCCGCAGCGTCCAGCCATGGTCAACCAGGCACCACGCATGGGTTATGGTCAGGTGCCCCGGCCCCTGCAAACACCCACACCGATCACGACGCCGAGCCCGGCCCAGCCCATGCGCACAATGCCTGCCCCCGGTGCATTTCAACCTGCACCGCAAGCCCAGCCGCGCGTGGCGCCCGCGCCCGCCCCAAGACCACAGGCACCGGCACAGCCACGGCAGGAGCGGCACGAGCATCAATAAGCGGAAATGGGGTGGATCTCCAAACACGATCCACCCCTTGACCCGAACAGCGGGGCCCGTGACAAGCGGAGCATGTGCCTCGCCCATTCGGAGATTGCCCCGTGACCAAAGCCGCGCCCATCACCCTGCTTGACGGCGGGACAGGACGTGAACTCAAACGGATCGGTGCGCCGTTCAAACAACCCGAGTGGTCGGCGTTGGCGTTGTTCGACGGCCCGGAATTCGTCTCGCGCGTCCACCAGAGCTACGTCGAAGCGGGCGCCGATGTCATCACCACCAACAGTTATGCGGTCGTGCCGTTCCATATTGGCGAAGACCGGTTTGCCGCCCGTGGGGGCGAACTGGCAGCTTTGGCCGGATCGGGACGTTCAGCGGATTCTTTAGCCATCACATCTCGACCATGGAGGGCGGGGTGTGCGTCACTGACGACGACGATCTCCACGCCATCCTGCTTAGCCTGCGGGCCCATGGCTGGACCCGGGACCTGCCCTGGCCCAACGGCCTGGCTGAGAAGGACCCCCGCGGACCGTTCCATGAGCGGTTCCGATTCAT
>CAIPWG010000018.1 GCA_903868655.1 uncultured Sphingomonadales bacterium | reverse complement strand
GCAGTTGCGCCTTGGCAGGGCTCAGGCCGCCTTCCACCGCAACGGAAGGCGCTTGAGCCCGCCGACAAACGTCGATTTCGCGCGCGCGGGTTCACCTGCCAGCTCGATAGTGTCGATGCGATCGAGCAGTACTTCGAACAGGATGCGCATTTCCAGCCGCGCCAGATGCAGCCCGAGGCATTGGTGCGCGCCCGCGCCAAAGGCGACGTGGCGATTGGCTTCGCGCGTGGCATCGAACCGACGCGGATCGGGAAACTGCGCTGGATCGTGGTTGGCAGCGACGTAATTGATCATGAGCCAGTCGCCCGCTGCAATCTTTTGATCGCCGAGTTCGGTGTCTTTGGCCGCCGTGCGCATGAAATGCTGCACCGGGGTGGTCCACCGGATCGCCTCTTCAACGATGCCCGTCAGCAGCGACCGGTCGGCCTTTACCAGCGCGAACTGTTCAGGGTCTTGCGCCAAGGCCAGCATTGCGCCAGCGGTGGAGGCCGAAGTGGTGTCGTGCCCGGCGCTGGCGGCAATGATGTAATAGCCGGCTGTGTCGCGATCGCTGATCGGTGCGCCATCGATCATGCCATTGGCAATGACTGTGGCCAGATCGTCAGACGGTGTCTTGCGCCGTTCGGCGGCAAGTGCGCTGAAATAGCCTTCGAAATCCTTGACCGCACCCGCGACGATCTGGGTAATCATTTCGGGCGGCAGATTTTTGATACCCGACTGGTTGAGCTCTTCATCCTGACCGCCAAACATCTGCTGGGTCAGCACAAGCATACGCTGTTCATCGGATTCGGGCACACCAAGAATCTGCATGACGACATGCAAGGGGTAGGGGCTCGAAACCAGTTTGGTGAAGTCACCATCATTACCGGCATCGAGCATACGCGCCACCGTGGTTTCCGCGAGAGCGCGAATCTGGGATTCGACATTCCGCAAATTCTTGGGCATGAACCAGTCTTGCGTCAGGCGGCGTAGCTTGGGATGCTTCGGGGAATCCATTTGTACCAGTGATTCAACCAGATGCGGGCTGCCGCCAGTGATCGCCTTGGCAAGTGCTTCGGTACTGCGCAGTCCAAACACCGCACTTTTGGGGTTGTTGAGGAAAGTCTGATTGTCTTTGCTGACTTTCATTACCTCATCGAACCCGGCAATATGCCAGAATGGTTCATGGCTGTCGTCGGGAGCGATCACTTTGCCAACCGCCAGGCCATTGTCACGCAACCAGTCAAACTGATCGAGCAACGGTGTCCATGCTGCATAGGCGGCCGGATCGATGATTGCTTCGCCAATGTGCGGCGGGATCAGGGCGTGCGACGAAGTGGCCATGAGAACGCGTGTCCTTGGGTCTGGTGGTGTGCCTGGTCAGGCGTTTGCGGCTGCAGCTTTGTATTCATCGCGCAGCAGGCGCTTGAACAGTTTGCCGGTGGGTTCACGCGGTAGATCGGGACGGAAATCGATCTGGCGCGGCATTTTGACCCGGCTGAGTTGGGGCGCCAGCCATTCGCGCAATTCGTCGGCGAGTGCGTCACCTGCCTGATCGATATCGACCGGTTGCACCACCGCCACCACACGTTCGCCCATATCGGAGTCGGGCGCGCCTATCACCGCGACATCGGCCACTTTGGGGTGGGTCACCAGAAGGTTCTCGATTTCCTGCGGATAGATATTCACCCCGCCCGAGATGATCATGAAGCTTTTGCGATCGGTGAGGAACAGGTAGCCCTCGTCATCCTGCATCCCCACATCGCCAAGGCTGGTCCAGCCGTGCTTGTTGGTTGAATCACGGGTTTTGTCGGGGTCGTTGTGATACTGAAACGGGTTGCCGCCTTCAAAGAACACCTGACCCTCGGTCCCGCGCAGCACTTCATCGCCGGCTTCATCGCAGACGCGGATGGTACCCAGCAATGCGCGCCCGACGGAACCTGGTCGTTGCAGCCATTCCTCGCTGGAAATGAAGGTAAAGCCGTTGCCTTCGGTTCCGGCGTAATATTCGCGCAAGACCGGGCCCCACCAATCGATCATGGCATGTTTGACCGGCACGGGGCAGGGGGCCGCTGCATGGACTGCACAGCGCAGCGAAGACAAGTCATAACGTTGTCGGACGGACGGATCGAGCTTGAGCAGGCGTACGAAATGCGTGGGCACCCACTGGCTTTCGCTCACCCGGTGGCGTTCGATCAGTTGCAAGGCCAGTTCTGGGTCGAACTTTTCCATGCATACGACTGTGCCGCCCAATCGGTGCACCGTCAGCGACCAGCGCAAAGGGGCTGCATGGTATAGCGGTGCGGGCGACAAATAGACGCTATCCTGATGAAAACCGAACGCGCCGCGTGCCAGATCGAGCAGGCTGTTGCCCGCACCGATCGCCGGATCTTCGGGCAGGGGCACGCGCACGCCTTTGGGTTTGCCCGTCGTGCCGGACGAATAGAGCATGTCGACTCCGGCGCGTTCGTCGGCGATTGGTGTGGCGGGCATCGCCGCCAGCGCAGCCATCAGATCTTGGCCCCCGTTTGCGCCAAGACGCAATTGTGGCAATTCTGGTGTGGCCAGCGCGACCTCGTCGAGCACCGCGTCAAAGGTCGCGTTGCTGATCAGCAACTGCGATCCGCTGTCGCGCGCGATATAGGTGATTTCGGGTGCTGTCAGCCGCGACGAAATCGCCACATAAACCACACCAGCCCGTTGCGCGCCCCAACACAGCGCAAAGAACAGCGGATGGTTGTCAAAGCACAAAGCAACCGTATCGCCGATCTGGATGCCGCGCGCGCGCAACAGCTGGGCAAAGCGATTGCTGGTGGCGTCCAGCTCGGCATACGTAACGACTTCGCCGTTTGATCCCATGATGACCGCAGGCCGGTCAGGGTGCGTTTGCGCATGAAAGCTGGGATGGAACTGCATCGCAAAGGCCTCTCGATTTTTTCACCCGCGCGGTCAGGCGCGCGAGCCCGTCGTTGCGGCGGTCTATTATCGAGAAGTTTAATCGAGCGATTAAGAATTGCAATCAGAATTGCCAGTATTCCCGGCGTGGATCAGGAATCCTGCCGAAACACCCAGTTGAGATAGGCCGCAATCCGCACGCCCGCCATTGACAGGCGCTGGTCGACTGTCTGCCGGTGCGTATAGGCATAAACATACGACAGCGCCGGATCGGCGGGATAGATCGTTTCGCGCAACCGCGCGCTTTCGGCGATCCAGGTGGCCGGGTGGATATCGCTCCAGGCGATCACTTGTTCGGGTGTCATCGCGTGTTTCAGCCAGCTCGCCTGTTCAGTGAACGAAACTTGCCGATCATCGATCATCGCCGAATCCCACACCGCGTGCAGATTGGTTGGCTTGCCAAACCATGTGACTGTCACCGTATTGCCGCCCCGATCGCCGGGCCGGCCGGCATGGAGAGGCTGGTGGAGGTCGCCTATGATATGCACCATAAAGCGCAAGGCCAGCCGCTTTTCCTCGAGCGAGGCGGCGGGATTGCGCAACGTGGCGGTAAATCGGTTCAACGCGGTCACGGCGTCACCTTCGGCCGGGGCGAGCGCGGTGGTGTAGGGCGTCCCTGTCGGCACAGTCACATAGTGCCATGGCGATGCGGTTTTCTGCCAGAATTCGGACGGGTTCGACCGTTGCTCATCGGGCCAGGTCGCTGCTTGCGCCAGCGTTTCCTCGCCCAGGATCAGCCGCACATGCGCGCGCGCCACACCATCCAGATTGTCCTCTGCCAACGCACCTGTCACCCGGTGTCCGATTGCCCCCCATGCCATAGCGGGAGCCTGGGGAGCGACGAGCATTGCGGTCGCGACGAACAAGGAGAAGGTGCGCATGCGACTGTTGTAGCGCGGAATTGTTACGGTTAAAAATGCAAAGGCCAATGCTCTACCGATCCCACCTGGAGCCGAGGACGCCAAAGCGGGGCGACGCAAGGTTTGTCGTGTCGCAGCTTGCAAAAAAGGGCGCCGTTTCCGGCGCCCTTTTCGAATTGTCGCATCCTCTCCCGAATGCGGTCCGGCCGATTTTCGGCCTGGATTGGATATCTTATTCTTCCGGCGTCTGCGGAGCAGTGGCCGGGGTGTTGCTGGCAAGAATGACAGCAGGTGTTTGGCCCGATGCGGCTTCGGCCACTTGCAGATAGGGCACCGGGTTCACGGCTTCGCCTGCGATGCGGACTTCGTAATGCAGGTGCGGGCCGGTCGAGCGGCCAGTAGAGCCGACGTAACCGATCACATCGCCCTTGTGAACATGCTGCCCTTCGGCCACCGCGATGCGCGACATGTGGCCGTAACGGGTTTCCAGATTGGCCCCGTGTTCGATTTCGACGCACAAGCCATATCCGCCGAACCAGTCGGCACGGCCAATCACGCCGTCGGCGGTGGCATGGATCGGAGTCCCGGTCGATGCGGGCAGGTCAACACCCTTGTGCATGCGGAAGCCGCCCAACACGGGGTGCGTACGCATACCGAAATTGCTGCTCATCGAACGATTGCTGGTCACGGGCAGCAGCATCGGGATCGAGGCAGAGCCGGTATCGGCGATATTGGTTGAAGCTTTGGCGTTGTAGGGGCGTCCGGCGTCAAGCGCGCGCCAATTGGCAAACAGCTGGTGGAATTCGGTATCACCCGGGGCAAAGGTCGATCCGCTGCGGGTGGCCTCAGCGGCACGCAGCGGCGACGTGATGTCTGCCGATGCGGCGCTGCTGGCCAAGGCCGGTTGAGCGATCAGGCCAGTGGCCATGCCCAGTGCGAGAATAAGGAACCTGTTCACCAGCATTATTACCTGTGCGTACCCTTTTGTCCCGCCCCGCTGCCGCATTCGCGGCTTGGCCAAGGCCCGTCTGGATGGGATCAAACTGTGTTTGACCGCCCTGCAAGGGGGTACATACCCCTAGCTCCAGTTGCGATTGCGGGGTACGGGCAAGTGTTGCGATCAAGCAACCCCTTCCATGAATTCGTACGACAGACCGGCTGATCGACGCGCCGAGTCGTTGAACGGAGCCTTAATGGACCCCCTGAAATACTGCGTAACCATCCTTTGCCAGGCTTGCGGGGGCGAATCCCCCCGTTCGGCACAGACTGCGCTGAAATGCCGCGTTCCCAACCCGACATGGCGAATTTCGTCGTCGAGAATGCGCTGCAGGATGCGCACTGTGCGTTCATCGCCGGCGCTTTGAAACCGGGTTATGGTTACCGGCGTGACGTCCAGACCGCGTGCTTCGAGCACCATTGGCACGATCGCCAACCGGGCTGCCACGTCGTGCGCGGTGTCGCGCGCGGCGTCCCACAGGCCATCGTGTGCGGGCATCGCGCCATAGTCGCTGCCCAATGTCACCAGCCGCCGCGCAAGCAGCGCAAAATGCATCGCCTCGTCGGCTGCAACCTCCAGCCAGTCCGATACGAATTCGGGCCCGCGTTCGGCGCCAAACCGCCCGGCCGCGTCAAGCGCGAGATCGATCGCCATGAATTCAATATGGCAAAGCGCGTGGATCAATGCGATCCGTCCACGTTCGGTTCCGCCGCGCCCGCGTTTGGGCATGGCGTTTGGGGGCAGCAATTCGGGCCGCGGGGGGCGTGCCGGGGTATCGGGCATGGGCACATCAAACACCGGTGGCAGGCGCCCCGCCGCCCAGTCGCGCGCCACTTCGCGCGCGGCCATTGCTTTGGCGCGGGCATCGGCGGTCAGCATCGCGGCGCGGATTGCTTGCGCCACGGTCTTGTGCGGATCAGGCATTCAGAGCGACTGCCGCGGCCAGCACTTCGGCGGCGTGGCCCTTTACTTTGACTTTGGGCCAGATCCGCGCGATCCGGCCATCGGCGGCGACCAGGATGGTGGTGCGTTCCATGCCCATATAGCTTCGTCCATACATCGATTTCTCGGTCCAGATACCCAGAGCATCCGACAGGCCAGCGGTTTCGGCATCGCTGGCCAGCGGCGCAGCCAAGCCGTGCTTGTCAATAAACCGCTGATGCTTTTGCGGGGTATCCTTGCTGACCCCCAGCAGGGCGGTGTTGGCAGCGGCAAATTTGCCGGCAAGGCCCGAAAAATCCTTGTTTTCGGTGGTGCAGCCGGGCGTGTCGTCTTTGGGATAGAAAAACAGCACCAGTTTCTGGCCGAGGAAATCGGACGCGCGCACGCTTTCGCCATTGGGGCTGATCAGGGCGATGTCGGGCAGGGTGTCACCCAGGGCTAGTGTCATGGCTCAAATCTCCAGCGGTTCATCAAAAACGGTCTGCCACACTGCGGCAATCGTGCCGCGTGCGGTGGCGATAGCGGATAGCAGGCTGTCCCAGTCGCGCGCGCCGCATGCGGCTGCGACAATGGCACGGCTGGCCTCTGGCGGATAGGCTCCATCGGGGGCGACCAGCCGCACCACGACCAGCAGCCTCGCCAAAAGATCATGGCTGTCGCGCATGGCGTGTGGCACCAGCCCCGCATCGCCCAGCGCCGCCAACGCCAGGCCAAGATCGGGATCAAACGCGCAGGCCTCGCGCAGTTGCAGATAGTGCACGATGAATTCGGCATCGACCAGCCCGCCACGCGCCAGCTTCACATCCAGCGGGCCTTTGGGTGGCTTGTGTCGCGCCATGTCGCCGCGCATTTTGAGAATGTCGGCGCGCAATTGCACCGGATCACGCGGGGTTTTCAACACGCCATCGATGATCGCGGCCAAGGCCATACGGTCCGCCACGCTGCCGTGGATCGGGCGCGCACGGCACAGCGCCATATGTTCCCAGGTCCAGGCTTCCTGAGCCTGATATCGCGCAAAGCTGTCGAGACTGACCGCGATCGGCCCTTGCGTGCCCGAAGGGCGCAGCCGCGTGTCCACTTCGTACAATGCACCGGCAGCTGTCTGGGTGGACAAAGCGACCGATACGCGTTGCGCCAGCCGGGCATAATAAAGCGTGGCGCCCAAAGGCCGAGCGCCATCCGATTCGCGAGCGAAATCGCCGCTGAACAAAAACACCAGATCGAGGTCGGAGGCATGTGTCAGCGCGCCGCCACCCAACCGGCCCAACCCGAGAATCACCAGTCGGCTGTCGGGCACATGGCCATGCACAGCGGCAAATTCGGCTTCGGTCGCTGCGGCCAGCACGCCGATGGTCGCTTCAGCCACCCGTGACAGCGCTGCGGCAATATCGAGCGCGCCATTGGCCTGTTCGATCAGTTGCACACCCAGCGCAAAGCGCATTTCGCCGACGCGTCGCCGCACCGCGTCGAGCAGGCATTGATAATCATCGCCCTTTTCGACGCGCGCCAGCCGTGCGGCGATGCTGGCCACGCTGCCCGGAAGATCAAACGCGCTCCGGTCGATCAGCGCATCGAGCAGATCGGAGCGCCGGGCCAGAGCATCGGCCAGCGTCGGCGCATGCGCCAACACGCGCATGACCACCTCAAACAGCGCCGGGCGCGCCTCTAGCAAACGGAACACATTGATGGCCGAGGGCAGATGCTCGATCAACTGTTCCCAGCGCAGCAGCGCGCGGTCACGATCGGGCGCTGCGGCCAGCGCCTGCAACAAAGGGCTGCGAATGCG
>CAIPWG010000017.1 GCA_903868655.1 uncultured Sphingomonadales bacterium | reverse complement strand
GGCGGCGGCATCGTCGTCGAGCGGCACCAACTGGCCCTCGCGCACCAGCGTAGCAAACCGCGTGCCCGGCGCTATGGTCAATTGATACAGCGACAGATGCCCGGTGCCAAACGCAAGGGCGCGCGCCAGTTCAGCCTCCCACATGGCTGGTGTTTGACCAGGGCGGGCATAGATCAGGTCAAAGCTGACCCGGCGAAAATGTCGCTGCGCCACATCAAGCGCGGCAAGCGCCTCGCTGGCATCGTGCAATCGCCCGAGAAACCGCAAGGTTTGATTGTCCAACGCCTGAATGCCCAGCGACACCCGGTTGATCCCCGCAGTTGCCAGCGCGGCAAACCGGCCGGCTTCAACTGACGAAGGGTTCGCTTCCAGCGTAATCTCGATATCGGAAGAAAAGTGCCAATGGCGTGCAGCTGCGGCCAGCAGACTTTCGACGAGTGCAGGCGGCATCAAGGAGGGCGTGCCACCGCCAAAAAAGATCGAGGTCAATTCCCGCCCGGGCAACAGGCCTGCTTCGTGCGCCATGTCGGCCAATAACGCGTTTTGCCATTGCTCATGATCGACCGAGGCGCGGACATGGCTGTTGAAATCGCAATAAGGGCATTTGGCGAGGCAGAACGGCCAGTGGATATAAAGCGCCAGTGAATCCATACGCGCTGGATTACTCCGGAAACTGGTCCGCGACCAGTTTTGCGAAAGCGTCGGCGCGGTGGCTCTTGGCGTGTTTCTCGGCCGGGTCGATTTCGGCGAACGTGCGCGTATCGCCGTTCAGGACGAACACCGGATCATAGCCAAAGCCCAAGGCGCCACGCGGTGGCCAGGTCAGAGTGCCATCAACCCGGCCCTCATAGGCAAGGTGGCTGCCGTCGGGCCATGCCAGCGCGAGAACACATGAAAACCATGCATCGCGCGGTGCATGTGGACCGAGTTCGGCCAGTTTGCCTTCAACTTTGCCCATGGCCATATACCAGTCGCGGCCTGGGCCACCTTCATATGCCGCGGCTTCGGCCCAATCGGCGGTGTAGACCCCGGGTGCGCCGCCCAACGCCGCCACCGACAACCCTGAATCGTCGGCGAGGGCGGGCAACTGTGCGGCTTGTGCCGCGGCCTGCGCCTTGATCAGGGCATTTTCGACGAAAGTGGTACCGGTTTCGGCGGGTTCGGGCAGGCCCAAGTCTCCCGCTGACAGGCATTCCAGTCCATACGGGGCCAGCAGTGCGCGGATTTCGCGCAGCTTGCCCGCGTTGTGCGTGGCAATCACCAGCTTTCCCGGGGCAAGACGGCGCGGATGGGTCATTTTGCGGTCGCAAAGTCCTGCGCGGCGAAGATTTCGGCGCAACCGACGCGGGCCAGACGCAACAGGTGCAACAGGCTTTCCTCGTCATATGTTGCGCCTTCGGCCGTGGCCTGCACTTCGGCGATATGTCCACCCTCGATCAGTACGAAATTGGCATCGGCATCAGCGCTGCTGTCTTCGATATAGTCAAGATCGAGCACCGGCGATCCGGCAACAATGCCGCACGAAATGGCTGCGACTTTGCGTGGCAACGGATCTTCTTTGATCAATCCTTGTGCCATCAATTTGTCGACCGCCAGCCGCAATGCCACCCATGCGCCTGAAATCGAGGCAGTGCGGGTGCCGCCATCGGCCTGAATAACGTCGCAATCGAGCGTGATCTGGCGTTCACCGAGCTTTTTCAGATCGGTCACGGCGCGCAGGCTGCGGCCAATCAGTCGCTGAATTTCCTGGGTACGGCCCGACTGCTTGCCTTTTGCGGCTTCGCGGCTGCTGCGCGTATGCGTGGCGCGGGGTAGCATCGAATATTCAGCGGTGACCCAGCCTTCGCCTTTGCCGCGCATAAACGGAGGCACGCGTTCCTCAACCGAGGCCGTGACCAGAACTTTGGTATCGCCAAAGCTGATCAGCACCGAGCCTTCGGCATGTTTGGTAAAGCCGGTTTCGATGGTGATTGTCCGCATTTGGTCAGCGGCACGGCCCGAAGCTCGCATGGGTGATTGTCCTAGGTTGCAGATGTTGGCGAAGCCCTTGGCCCAACATGCCTTGTACCGCAAGGCTTGTTCCCGCGCGCCGAGTGTCTATTGATGCGGAATATGCCAAGCCCCACCCTCACTGAACTGTCGGTTCGCGCACGCGACATTTTCCGCCTGGTGGTCGAAGGCTATATCGATAGCGGTCTGCCGGTTGGTTCCAAGACTTTGGCGGGCAGCGGAGGTATCAATCTGTCCCCCGCATCGATCCGCTCCGTCTTGCAGGAATTGCAGGATGTCGGTTTGCTGGCCGCCCCGCATACCAGTGCCGGGCGGTTGCCGACTGAAATAGGTTTGCGGCTGTTTGTCGACGGTATCATGCAAGTGTCCGAGCCTTCTGCTGCCGAACGCGCGCAGATTGAGCGCGGTATTGCGGCGGGCGGATCGATAGAGGCAGCGTTTGCGGCAGCGAGCATCGCCTTGTCCGAGATGTCGGCGGCGGCTGGCGTGGTGATGGTGCCTCGGCGTGAACTGCGGCTGTCGCAGATTTCTTTTGTTCCACTGTCATCGGTGCGGGCGCTGGTGGTTCTGGTTGCCGAAGACGGCAGCGTCGAAAACCGGGTAGTCGATTTATCCGCGCCGATTGTGCCCGGATCGCTGGAAGCGGCGGGCAATTATCTGACTGCGCGGCTCACCGGGCGTACGTTGGCCGAAGCAGCGCAGGGCATCGCCGAAGAGATCGCCAGCGGCCGCAGCGCGCTTGACACGGCGAGTGCCGATCTGGTGCAGCGCGGGCTGGCGGTATGGAGCCGCGATGCCGCGCAACGCCCGGTGCTGGTGGTGCGCGGTCAGGCCAACCTGCTCGACGAGGCCGCGGTCCACGATATTGAACGGGTGCGGCAACTGCTCGAAGAACTTGAAAGCGTGGAATCGATTGCGCACGTGCTCGACGCCGCGCGCGAGGCACAGGCAACACGAATTTTCATCGGCAGCGAGAACCGCCTGATGTCGCTTTCGGGGTCGAGCGTGATTGCCACGCCTTGGCGCGATGGCGAGGGTCGGGTGGTCGGCGTAGTGGGGGTTATCGGTCCGACGCGGTTGAATTATGCGCGCGTCGTCCCCATGGTTGATTTCACCGCTCAATCGTTGAGCAAACTTATCGGACAAGACGGATTTTCAAGGACTGTCCCAAAGGCCCAACGCAACTCGTGGGGTTTGATTTGGACACGTTTTCGTGGAGATCTCAAATTTTGTTCTTTTTGTTGCTTTGGTGTTCCCCGATTTTGACCAAGATGGCGAAGGTAAACAAGGTGCAGGCACGGGAGACCAGGAAGTTCAGGGACGGACCGGACAAATATACCGGAAACTACCGCAACCCCAAGACTGGCAAGCCGGACACGGGCGGGGTGACGATCGACCTGTTCACGGAGG
>CAIPWG010000016.1 GCA_903868655.1 uncultured Sphingomonadales bacterium | reverse complement strand
GCCCTGTCGCTGTGCCTGCTGATTGGCCTCTACGCCGCGGTGGTAGCACTCGGGGTCTGCGGCAATCATGGCGTCCAGTTCGGCCAGATTGAGCCCGGCGCGTGTGGCGGCATCGGCCAGGTGGTCGCCCTGATGCCAGTTGCGCACAGTGCCGCCCCAGATCACGCTGCTCACCTCATCCAGAAATGCCAGCCCTTTGCCCGTGCTGGCGGCGGCGTGGCCAAGCTGGCTCAGGCGATAGATATGGGGCTGTTCCTTGGGATAGGTGCGGGTGGCCATGTCCATCACCACAGGGTCGGGGCTGGGCCAGGCAAAGGGTAAATCCAGAAATGCTGCACACCGGCCAGTGTCGCGCATGAAATACTGAACCCACAGCGGGTCGCTGTTGGCGAAAAAATCCGGCTGGCGTACCGCGATGGGATAGACCACCCGAACATTGCAGCGAACGTCATAGTCGCGTTCGAGCGCGACCAGCCGCTTAATCACAAAATAGCTGTAGGGCGACCGGAACGACCAATAGAGATCATACGACAGCGTCATGGCCTGGACCCCTTTTGGGCGGATTGTGCGGCGGCTTGTAAAATACACGCGACGAAGCCCGCCGGATCATCCTCCTGGATGAAATGCCCACCCGACAGCGTGGCATGCGGCTGCGCATGCGTGCCGGGAACACGACCGATAAACCGCGCTTCACCACCCCGCGTGATCGGATCGCGATCGCTGAAACAGCACACAAAAGGCTTGTCCCAGCGATCGAGAACGCCCCAGGCCTGCCGCTGATCGGGCACTGCCGGATTGTTTTCGAACGGCACAAGCGCAGGAAACGCGCGCGCCGCAGCCTTGTAGCGACGATCTGGGAATGGCGCATCGTAGGCAGCGATTTCCGCCGGGGACAGCATGCGCCGGGTACCGGCATTGATGATCCTGCCAATCGGGAAAAGCGGGCTCCACTGCGCAAAGGCACGCCAGATTGAAAAAGCGCGCGGTGCCACGCCACCTTCGGGCAGGCCACCGTTCGACAAAGCCACGGCGCGAAACCGGTCGGGCATGGCGGTCAGCAGACGCAAGCCAACCAGCGACCCCCAGTCTTGACACGCCAGGGTGATATCGCCAAGATCCAGCTGTTCCACCCAAGACCGCATCCAGGCGACATGGCGGGCATAGCTGTAATCGCTTTGCCGCGTCGGTTTGTCCGACTTGCCAAATCCGATCAGATCGGGCGCGACCACCCGATACCCCGCCGCAACCACCGGCGCGATCATATGGCGGTACAAATAGCACCAGCTGGGTTCGCCGTGCATCATCAACACGACCGGTCCGTCACGCGGACCCTCGTCTATATAGTGAAGCCGCAGCCGTGTGCCATCGTCGGGATCGACAATTTCCGCATAATGCGGCGCGAACGGAAAATCACTGATCGCGGCAAACGCTGCGTCTGGCGTGCGCACAATTTTCAAGCCGACCTCCGTCTTTCAGGCAAGTATATTGACATCTATCGTGCCACATCATTTCATCGAATTCAACGGGAGGGAGCAGGGCGGTTGGTATCAATCAGGCGCACGCCGATGTGATCGGTGCCAAGGCCCCGTTCCTGGAATTGACGCGCGGCAGGACGATACCGGGCGCAATAGTTGGCGGCGCACAAATACGATCCGCCTTTGATGACGTTGGCAGGCTCGCTTGCCCCTCTCCGTGATCCGGCGGAACTCGTCCATTCCCAGACATTTCCGATCATGTCGTACAGGCCAAACGGATTGGGGGGAAAGCACCCCACCGGCGCGCGCCCGACAAAGCCATCCAGCCCCAGGTCCTTCTCTGGAAATACTCCCTGATAATAGTTGGCTTGTGGCCTACCGTGCGTGTCAACCGGTTCGGGCAAAGCCGGTTTGCCGCCACGCGCCGCATATTCCCACTGCTCCTCACTGGGCACGCGCTTGCCCGCCCATCGGGCATAAGCTTGCGCATCCTGATAGGCGATCTGCACCACGGGATCGCGATCGTGGCCCGTTATGCTCGCGTCAGGGCCCGACGGATGCCGCCATTGCGCGCCCACCACCCAACGCCACCAGTTCGGATTATCCGGAGTCGGTGCGCGAAACACCGCCGATCCGGGCACGCGCATGTCTGGCAAGGCGCCCGGCAGCGTTGGGGGCATGCGTTCGGCCATCGTGCGATAACCTGTGGCTTTTACAAATGCTGCAAATTCGGAATTGGTCAGTTCGTGCGCGTCAATCCAAAAACCTTGCAGGGTTACCGTGCGCGGCGGCCCCTCTTCAGGGTTTTGGGGATCATCGCCCATGACAAAGCTGCCCGCCGGCACCCAGACCATCGCATTGTCCGCCAAACCTTGGCACGTGCGAGGCTGATCATCGTGCGAACGGCTGCAACCAGCGGCCATTGCGCAAACCAGCAACGCGCACGCCAACCGCCAGAACCAGCCGCCCGTCGTCACGGGTTTGACAGCCCGGCCACAATATCTCCAACCATGCGCCGGACCACCGCCCGGGCCAGATCGGCCGACAATTCCTGATCGTGCCGAAGCGAACGCCAGGTCTGAAAACTGAGCGCCACGGTCAACGCCCGCGCACCCTCGGCATCCGCTTTGACCCAAGCCGGCAACTGCGCAGCCAGCATTTCGATTTCGAGCCGCAAGAACCGGCGATGATCCTGCATCAAATAGGGCGATTCAAACCGTCTGAGACTGGCCGAAATACGATAGGGCATCGTCTCTTCGAAAATGCGCGCGCGCCGATCAACGATCTCCATGAGATTATCCTGCCAGGTCTCACCAACCGGGGCCTGCAGCATGATCGGCAGAATCCGCGCCTCGATCACTTCGCCCATTTCGCGATAGAGCGCGTCCATATCCTCGAAATGGCGAAAAACCGAACGCAGCCCGACACCGGCAATTTCGGCTACGCGTGCCGCACTGGGGGCAACATCGCCTTTGCTGACCAAATCGAGCAAGGCCGCAACAATCTTGGTGCGGCTCGATTGGCCGCGTGCGCGGCGGCCGTCAGCCCGAGAGGCAGTTGGTGGAGGTGCAGGGTTCATCGCGGCAGGCATGGTTCGACCATGGGCCGCAAATTTGCTGCGATGCAAGCGCTATTGACGGATTTGCCGATTTTATGGCACCTTTTGTGCCAATTGAATGAAAGCCTGTACGAAGGGGATGGGGCATGGAACTTTGGCGCCAAGCGGCAGCCCGCTGAACCATGGCGAGCTGGATCATCTGGACCACGGCGCTGATCGCCTATGCCGCGTTTCGGGGATGGTACGACAATTGGTCGGGCCCCCTCACCAAACCTGAAATTGACGCGTGCCTTGCCACATTGGCGGGCCGATACGAAGGGACGGGCAACAGTCCGGAGATCTTGCGCGCCTTTCTCGAGCAGGACGATGGCCGCGAATTTGTCATGCTGAACCTTGTCAAGGCGCAAACCGACCCCGTAGTCGATCCCGCCAGTGGCGCGATGGTGCCGGGCATGACACTGTTACAACGCTATTCGCAGCGGTTTATGCCTGTGCTGCTCCGCCATGGCGGCCATCCGGGTATGGTTGGGCGCAAAGTGGGCGGGTATATCGATGCGTGGAACACTCAGGCCGATCCGGGTTGGACCATATTCGGCGTCATGCGCTATCGCAGCCGACGCGACCTGATGAAACTGGTGATGAACCCTGCCTTTGTGGACGCACATCCTGACAAGCTGGCGGGGATTATCGCAACTTTTTCATTTCCGGCACAGCGGATCATCTCGATTTACGCCAGTCCGCGCCTGACAGTCGCACTGGTACTGGCGCTCATTGCCGCGCTGACCGATCTTGTCATGGTCCAGTGGGGCGCATGAACCCGAGACCACCTTCGCGCGCGTTCAACCGCGCCAGCCGGGTCCTGCTGTTGGCAGGCGTCGCAATAACCGCCAGCCCCATGCCAAAGCCCTTGCACGCAGCCGACCACTTGGTGCGGCCCAATATCGTGCTGCTGGTGGCCGATGACTGGGGTTTCACCGATATTGGCGCCTTTGGCAGCGAAATTCACACGCCCAATATCGATGCTCTGGCCGCGCAAGGCGTGCGCTTTACCAATTTCCATGTGGCCGGATCCTGTTCACCCACCCGGGCGATGTTGCAAACCGGGGTAAGCAGCCATCGCGCCGGTCTGGGCAACATGCCAGAGACCATCCCGCCCGAACATCTGGGCAAGCCCGGGTATGAAACCGTGCTCAACGACCGGGTGGTGACGATTGCCCAGCGGTTGCACGATGCCGGATATCGAACCTATTTTTCGGGTAAATGGCATTTGGGCAAAACACCTGAAAAATTGCCCGGCAGACGCGGGTACGACCGCGCCGTGGTGATGCCCGACGCCGGCGCCGACAATTTTGAACAAATGCCGATTCATGGCCTGCACGACGACATCGACTGGACCGAAGACGGCAAGCCGATAACTTTGCCCGGGAATTATTATTCGTCGACTTTCATCGTCGACAAAACCATCGCCTACATCGACGCCAGCCGCGCCGGTGGCCAGCCCTATTTTGCCTCGATCAATTTCATGGCAAACCATATCCCGGTGCAGGCCCCCGATGCCTATCTGCGCCGTTATGCGGGACGCTATGCCGCTGGCTGGGAACATCTGCGCGCAGAGCGTGCCCAGCGTGCACGCGGCTTGGGTGTTGTGCCCGCTGCTGCACCCTATCGCACAATGTCGACCACCCGCGAGTGGCAGGCCATGACCCCGTCGGAACGCGATGGCCAGGCGCAGGCGATGGCCGCGTATGGCGCCATGGCCGAAGCCGCGGACCATGAAATCGGCCGCTTGGTCGCGCATCTCAAAGCGACCGGCGATTATGATCGTACCGTATTCGTGTTTCTGTCCGACAACGGCCCCGAACCGACCAATCCGCGCAACCGGCTGCTCAATCGGATCGTGCTGGACCGCTATTACGATTTCAGCCCGGCTCAGGCCGGACGGAGAGGATCGCTGACTTACATCGGACCGAGTTGGGCCAGCGCCGCCGCATCGCCGTTGAGCGGTTACAAGTTTACCGCGTCGGAGGGCGGACTGCGCGTGCCTTTGATCGTCGCCTGGCCGGGCAATCCCGCAATCAAGACCGGGTCGATCGACCAGCGGTTTTCGCATGTTACCGATATTGCCCCGACTTTGCTCGATATGGCGGGGGTTCCGGCGGGTGCCGGTGGCGATTTTCACGGGGCCAAAGTCGAACGCATGACCGGCACCAGCCTGCTGCCGGCGCTGACCGGCTCACGCGCCGGCATACACGATCCAAGCAGCGCGCTGGGCTATGAACTGGCGGGCAATGCGGCCTTGTTCAAAGGCGATTTCAAACTGGTGCGCAATCTGGCGCCAACCGGTGACGGATCGTGGCAACTGTACAACATTGCTGATGATCTTGGCGAAATCCATGATCTGTCGCGGCGTGATCGTGCCCGCTTCGAACAATTGAAAGCCGATTTTGCAGCTTATGAAGTGCACGATCAGGTCTTGCCGATGCCACGCGGCTATACCGCCGAAAGTCAGATCAATGCGAACGCACTGCGCGAAAACCTGATCCCGCAGTTGAAGCACGCCCTGCCCTGGCTCGGTGCGGCGGCGGGTACGATCATTGCGGTGATCTGGCTGTTGCGCAGGCGCCGGGCGTGACGCACGTTCGGCACTCGGCGAACCGCAGCACGTGGCACGTTACAACGAAGGAGCATGCTGTGCGAAACGCGGTGCGGTTCATGATTGGCGCAATGGCGATGTTCAACCTCGCGCTCGGTCTCGGGTTTTTGATCCACCCTGCGCAAGCAGGCTTACGGTTCTTTCTGACGCCGCTCGGCACGCAGGGATTGGCGACGCTGCGCACCGATTTTCCAGCGTTTTTCCTGACCGGGGGCGTTTTCGCCCTGATCGCGGCGTGGCGTGCACAACGCGCCGCACTGCTGCCCCCGCTATGCCTGTTATGCTGCGCGCTTGCCGGTCGCACTTTCAGCCTGGTGATGGATGGTGCACCCGGCGCCGCATTTGCACCATGGCTGGTCGAAGCATTGATGATAGCCATACTCGCGCTGGGCTGGCGCGCGTTTGACAACGAGGGTGTACGATGAACCGCTGGGCCAAAATCACGCTGGGACTGTGTGCCGCGCTCGGTCTGGTCGGATTCACAGCGCGCGGTTATATTTTTCTGCATTTGCCCGGCTGGCTGGCGCCCCATGTCGAAGCCAACCATGCGGTGCCATGGCAACAAGGCCCCGTGGCATCGGGCCAGGCCGCAGGGCAAAGACCGCCCAATATCGTGCTGATCGTGGCTGACGATCAGGGCTATAACGATATCAGCTTCAACGGCGGCGGGGTTGCGGGCGGATTGCTCAAGACGCCCAATATCGACGCCCTGGGGCATGATGGTGTTTCGTTTGCCGATGGCTATGCCGGCAATGCCACCTGCGCGCCCAGCCGTGCGGCCTTGATGACCGGGCGCTATTCAACCCGGTTCGGCTATGAATTCACGCCCGCCGATGTTCACCCACCGGCCTGGTTCCCATCGAGCGTGATCCGCACCGATGCGGCCTTTTCCCGCACGATCGCCAATTTCCCGACACAGTGGGAACACAAGACCATTTTTGACGAAGATGCCGCAAGCCAACCACCGGTGGCGCACAAAGGCGTGCCGGCGAACGAGATTACGATTGCCGATCTGTTGCATCAGCGCGGGTATCATACGGTTCATCTGGGCAAGTGGCATTTGGGCGATGGGACCGGCATGCGCCCCGAGCAGCACGGTTTTGACGAAAGCCTGGGCTTTATGATCGGGGCACAGAAATATCTGCCCGATGCCAGCCCCGATGTCGAAAATTCACTGCAGGATTTCGACCCGATCGACCGGTTCCTCTGGGCCAATCTGCCGTTCAGTGTGCAGTACAACGGCAGCGCGCCGTTCCATCCCGACCGGTATATGACCGATTACCTGACCGCGCAGGCGCAGGCCGCCATTACGGCCAATCGCAACAGGCCGTTTTTCCTCTACCTGGCCTATAACGCGCCGCACACGCCGTTGCAGGCGGCGAAAGCCGATTATGATGCCTTGCCCCAGATCACCGACCATCGCACCAGGGTCTATGCGGCGATGATCCGCGCGCTGGATCGCGGCGTTGGCCAGGTCATGGCGACGCTGAAGGCACAAGGGCTCGACCAGAACACACTGGTGATTTTCACCAGCGACAACGGCGGCGCACATTACATCGGCCTGCCCGACATCAACCGCCCCTATCGTGGATGGAAAGCGACATTTTTCGAAGGCGGCGTGAAAGTCCCGTTTTTCATGCGTTGGCCAGCACAGATCGCGGCGGGCAAAATCGTCAATGGTCCGGTCAGCCACTTTGATATTTTCGCAACCGCCGGCAACGTCGCCAATGCCCCGATGCCCCATGATCGCGCGATCGACGGGGTCGACCTGTTGCCGTTCATCAAGGGCAAAGCCCATGGCAATCCGCATGGGACTTTGTTCTGGCGCAGCGGAGCTTATCGCGTGGTGCGCGATGGCGACTGGAAACTCCAGTCGCTCGATCTGCCCCATCAGGACTTGCTGTATGATATGAAATCCGATCCGACCGAACATCATGACGTCGCAGCGCAGCACCGCGATGTGGTGGAACGGCTGCGTGGCCTGCTGGCACAGCATGACAGCACCAGCGTAAAGCCCGGATGGCCCTCGTTGATCCGCAGTCCCATCGCCATCGATCGCCCGCTTGGCACGCCGCCAAAAGCGGGCGAAACGTATGTATATCGGTCGAATTAACGCGCGGGACCCGCTGCCCACCGCGTCAGCTTGCCCCACACCCCGCCGCGTGGCAGGTCACGCGATGCAAGGAGAGGGACAATGGTCGAATTTTTTGACGCGGGCGATACCATGCTGCAATCGGGAGCGGTGCTGCCGGCGGTCCGGGTTGCCTATCGCACCTATGGCCAGCTCAATGCCGCGCGCGATAATGCGATCGTGTACCCCACGCATTATGCGGGCACGCATGACAGCAATGCCTGGGCGATTGGCACGGGCAAGGCGCTCGATCCCGAACAGTATTTCATCATCGTTCCCAACATGCTCGGCAATGGCCAATCGTCGTCGCCCAGCAATACCCCTGCCCCGTTCGATGGCCCCCGCTTTCCGCTGGTGACTGTATTTGACAATGTGTGTTTGCAGCACCGGCTGGTCACCGAGGTTTTTGGCCTGTCAACGCTCGCGCTGGTCACCGGCCATTCGATGGGCGCGCTCCAAACGTTTCAGTGGGCAGCGCTGTTCCCCGAAATGGTGCAACGGATCGCGCCGTTCTGCGGCTCGGCGCGGACATCGCGACACAATTGGCTGTTCCTCGAAGGCTGCAAATCGGCGCTGCTGGCCGATGCCGCTTTTGCAGGGGGTGATTATACCGCGCCGCCAGTGGTCGGGATCAGAGCGTTCGCGCGGGTTTACGCCGGGTGGGCATGGTCACAGACGTTTTTCCGCCAGCAGCTCGATCGCGAAACACTGGGTCTGCCTTCGCTCGAAGCATTTTTGACCCATGCATGGGAACCGTCGTTTCAGGCGCACGATGCCAACAATCTGCTGGCGATGCTGGCGACCTGGCAAGCCGCCGATATCAGTGCCGCCGCCCCGTTCAACGGCGATTTTGCCGCAGCGCTCAACAGCATCAGCGCGCGCGCCGTAGTCATGCCGTGCCAGACCGATCTCTATTTCCCGCCCGACGACAGCGCAATCGAAGTCGCCCATATGCCCAACGCCCGGTTGCACGTGATCCCCTCGATCTGGGGCCATATGGCAGGTGGCGGCATCAATCCCGAAGATGCCGCTTTCATCGATGCAGCTCTTGCGCAAATTCTGTCCCAGTAACGCCATTTCGACAGCGAACAGAGAGACCTCGGCATGACGAGTACAGCAACCATGATCACGCTTTCGGCCAGCGCAGCCGTCGCCGCGATGCGCGCTGGCGATTTTACCGCCCTCGATTATGC
>CAIPWG010000015.1 GCA_903868655.1 uncultured Sphingomonadales bacterium | reverse complement strand
CGATCAGCAAAAGGCCGGTAAGTTATTGGGCGTTTTTGTGATGGGCGCGATCTCCGCCCTAATCGTTGGCCCATGTGTTGCTGCGCCCTTGGCCAGTGCGCTGTTATATATCAGCCAAACGCGCAATGTGCTGGTTGGTGGTGCGGCCTTATTCTCGATGGCCATGGGGATGAGCGTTCCATTGATTTTAGTTGGATTATCGGCGGGTAGTTTATTGCCGCGCGCTGGACGTTGGATGGAGTCGGTGAAGCAGTTGTTCGGTGCGTGATGCCGGGGTGCAGGTCACCATGTTTTTGGTCAATGGCGTGATGTTGCAAGGCAAAGTCGCAGCGTATGACTTGTTCTGCATGCTCCTCGAACGCGAAGGCTATGTTCAGCTTGCCTACAAGCACGCCGTGTCAACCATCCAGCCTGCCGGTCACGTCGATTTGTCGGGTGACTGGGAAGGCGAGACCGTCTGATCCACTTCCCCCCGGTTCATTTGCCATACCCCCCATTGTTCCGCTAGGCGCGGGACGATGAGTGGTTTTGAATTTGGACGTAACCCTGAAGATGTAAAAGGCGAGGTTGCACGCGGCGCATTGACGCTGGTCGTGCTGCCCGACTTGCGCAAGCGGGGAGGATTGGGTCTCGACCTTGAGGCACGGCTTGAAGAAGCCGAGGGCTTGGCGCTGGCTATCGGCTTGAACGTGGTTGACAGCTTTGCGCTGCCGATCCGCGCAGTGCGGCCAGCAACATTGTTTGGGGAAGGGCAGGTCGACAAGATCGCGGTTGCTTGCGAACAATCGGGGGCGGATCTTGTCGTGGTCGATGGCGCTTTGTCGGCGATCCAGCAGCGCAATCTGGAAACCAGGTTGGGTCGCAAGGTCATTGACCGTACCGGATTGATCCTCGAAATTTTTGGCGAACGCGCGGCTACTGCCGAGGGGCGCTTGCAAGTCGAACTGGCGCATCTCGACTATCAGGCGGGACGCCTTGTCCGGTCATGGACTCACCTCGAACGGCAACGCGGCGGCTTCGGGTTTCTGGGTGGCCCAGGTGAAACCCAGATCGAAGCAGACCGACGCTTGATCCGCGACCGCATGGCGCGCATTCGTCGCGAACTCGAACATGTACGCCGCACCCGGGGATTGCACCGCGAACGACGCGCAAAGGCCCCGTGGCCGGTGATTGCTTTGGTAGGTTATACCAATGCTGGCAAATCGACCCTGTTCAACCGGCTGACCGGAGCGTCGGTGATGGCGCAGGACTTGCTGTTTGCCACACTCGATCCGACGATGCGCGCGATCCGCCTGCCTGCGGTCGACAAGGCGATACTGTCAGACACGGTTGGTTTCATTTCCGATTTGCCCACACAATTGGTTGCAGCGTTTCGGGCCACGCTCGAAGAAGTAACCGCGGCCGACGTGATCGTGCATGTCCGCGATATCGCCAATCCTGCCACCGACGACCAAAAGCGTGAAGTCGAAGCGATCCTGACCGATCTTGGCGTGATTGGCGAAGAGGGTTCGCATGTTCCCATCATAGAAGCGTGGAACAAAATCGACCTGTTGCCATCCAACGAACGCGATTTGCGCGACGCACGAGTTTCCGATCGACCGTTTGCAGCGATCTCAGCAGCGACGGGTGAGGGGGTTGAGACCCTCGTGGAACGCCTGGGCATACTCTTGACCGGAGAGGCCCAAACGCTCGACCTGACCGTACCCATGACCGAGGGCCAGAAACTGGCATGGTTGCATGCCCACGGTGAAGTCCTGTCCGAACACGCGGTGCAAGACATGCAAGGCTCACCGGCATCCCGAATCCGTGTACGGCTGACACCGCGGGAATTGGGGCGGTTTTACAGTTTGTAACCTGTCGTGATCGGCCCAGACGGATGCTGGCCACGCCCTGCCTATGAAGTGCGCTCAGCCGCCTTTACGGCCTGCCATAACACCTCCTGGGCGTCCAGATCGCGCCCGACCAGGCTGCCGCCGGCCAAGAATTCCATCGCACGAAATCTGCGCTCAAACTTTGTGTTGGCACTGGCTAGGGCGTCTTCAGGCGCAATACCATAGGCGCGCACGAGGTTGACGGCAGCAAACAGCATATCGCCGGCTTCCTCGAAACGATGTTCGTCGGTCACTGCCTCGGCCAGCTCGGCGGTTTCTTCCACCAATTTTGCCGCTGGGCCTTCGGTGTCAGGCCAATCGAAACCCACGCGTGCGGCTCGCTTCTGCAACCTCTCCGCACGCATCAGTGCTGGCAGCGCCAAAGCCACACCATCGAGCGCACTTTGCGCTCCCTTGGCTGCGCGTTCGGCTGCCTTGGCATTTTCCCAACGCTCTTCGCGCGATTGCCCTGCTTCGTCAACGCCGCCAAAAATGTGCGGATGCCGCGATTCCAGCTTGTCACTGATCGCAGACGCCACATCGGCGAAAACGAAGTGGCCAGCTTCTTCAGCCATGCGGCTGTGGAACACCACTTGCAGTAACAAATCGCCCAGTTCCTCACGCAAAGCCGGCATATCATTGCGCGCAATGGCATCGGACACTTCATAGGCTTCTTCGACAGTATAAGGCGCGATCGAAGCAAAATTCTGCGCCAGGTCCCACTCACAACCAAGCACGGGGTCGCGCAACCGGGCCATGATTGCCAGCAGACGTGACAGCGGTTCGGCGGTGGTGGTCATTGTTGGCTCCTGGCTCCGATAGTGTTGGGGTGCGCTGACAAACTGATATGCGCTTGGCAAGTGCACGTTCGTGGAAGGCGTTGGTCCAGAATGGCCGAAGTTCCCGCCCGATTGCAGCATTTTGGCCCAAGTTCGGGTCGAATGATACGCGGCATTGGGCACATGAATGGCGGTGGAAAAGCCTATGTCGGCAAGGACGCCCAGCCATGAACAAAGTCACGCGTGGTCATAGCAAAGGCCAGAAAAATCAGATTGTATTGGTGCTCGATCTTTTGGACCAAGCCATGACGATCCTCGACGATCAGGATCTCTCTCTGCCCGCGGCAAAAGTGGATGACGCGCGCTGGGCATTAAGACGCGCAGTCGGAGACCTCGCTTGTCTTTGGCCAAAATAATCGGTTAGTCTCTCCGAAAGGGGAGAATGCATGGGGCATAAACCGGATCGCGACAAACTTGTCCTGTTGGTGGGATTGGCCGCGAGCATGGCAGGCTGTTCTTCAAACGACGATGGCCAATGGCGGGTCTGTGCAGATGCGCAAGGACGGCGGATGCCGGATATAGCCTGCGAGCAGAACGGATCAGCCGGGCATGTCGGTGGTTTTGGCGGTGGAGGAGGCGGGTGGGTATTCATAAACCGATCATCACCCGCACCAGCAGTGGGCAACTTTGTACTGAACAGTTCACGCACAGGCTCAGGAACGGGCTACTCTGCTCCCGCGGAGGGGATCAGCCGGGGCGGATTTGGCAGCACTGCCGAGGCCGGTGGGGCAGGCCACGGCGCCGGAGAATAAGCCGTTGCGCCGCCTCACAATTTCACCACGTCGCGACTGGCAGGCAAAAGTAGAGGCGCTCGGACTGCTGTGGCACAGCACTGACAGCTTGGGCTATTGGCACGAGGCGGCCTGCTACGCCTTTGACGAAGCCGAAATCGAGCGGATCGCTGTGGCGAGCGAGGACTTGCACCAGATGTTCCTGGCTGCAGGCGAGCACGTCGTGCGGCAGAACTTGTTTGAACGCTTTGGCATACCCGACTGGTGCGCTCCGATGATTGTTGATGCTTGGGAGAACGAGCCACCAGCGCTGAATTACGGGCGGTTCGATCTTGGGCTTGATCGCGATGGCGTACCCCGTCTGTATGAATACAACTGCGACACACCGACTTCGCTGGTCGAAGCAGCCGTCGTGCAATGGCACTGGAAGGAGGAGGTGTTTCCCGGTTCCGACCAGTTTAACCGAATCCACGAAGCCTTGATTGAAAGATGGCAGGCGATTGCACCCGATCTGGCGACGCCGGTGGTCCATTTTGCGCATGTAGCTGACATGGCAGGCGAAGACACCCTGACCACTGCCTATATGATGGATCTGGCGCATGAGGCCGGATTGGCAGTCGTGCCGATGACAGTGCGTGATATCGGTTGGAAGGCCGGACCCAACGGCGGGTTTTTTGATACGGCCGAACAACCAATCGCAAGCTTGTACAAACTCTATCCGTGGGAATGGCTGACCAGCGAAGCATTTGGCCGCAACATAGCATCTGACCCGCGAGGCACCCGCTGGATTGAACCGATCTGGAAAATGATGTGGAGCAACAAGGCAATCCTGCCGGTTCTATGGGAACTTTATCCAGATCATCCCAATCTTTTGGCGGCGTATTTTGATCTGCCGCCAAATGGGTTTGACCATGTCATCAAGCCCATGCTCGGCCGCGAAGGCGGGAATGTGACGATCGTATGCAACGGGTCGGTACTTGCCGAAACTGGTGGGCGTTATACCGGTCCGGTCATCTATCAAGCGTTCCTTGATACAGCCGAATTTGCCGGACAATACCCGGTTATCGGCAGCTGGATGGTCGACGGCACGAGCGTT
>CAIPWG010000014.1 GCA_903868655.1 uncultured Sphingomonadales bacterium | reverse complement strand
TGTCACAGCGCCAACCACGCGATCTCCCTCAAGCATCAAGTCGTCGACCGCTTGCTGGAACAAATACAGGTTGGGCTGATTTTCAAGACGGCTTCGGATTTCCGCGCGGTACAACACCCGATCTGCCTGAGCCCGAGTAGCACGCACCGCCGGACCCTTGCTGGAATTCAAAATACGAAACTGGATTCCCGCAGCATCCGTCGCCAGAGCCATCGCCCCACCCATGGCGTCCACCTCACGCACAAGGTGGCCCTTTCCAATTCCGCCAATTGACGGATTGCAACTCATCTGCCCCAGTGTTTCCAGGTTATGGCTAAGCAACAAGGTGCGACAACCCATGCGGGCCGCGGCCAACGCCGCTTCCGTTCCGGCATGGCCACCGCCAACAACGATGACGTCGAAATATTCTGGGTAAAGCATGTGGGATCCATTAGGACGCCCCTAGGCGTCGCAGACAAGCGCGCACGCGACGGCGCAGAGCGTGCGCGATTTTACCGGCTCCCACGAAATCGGGCGCTAGCTACCCAATATAAAGCGCCACAAGCAATCGTCAGAAGGGCTCAGCGGAACCACATCCGCCGCACTGTGTTGTCTTTCACCACGTAGTGGTGAAACAAGGCCGCCGCCGCATGGCCAGCGATCAGCAGGTAGCCCAGGTTGGCACCTAATTCATGAATATTGCGCAGCTGGCGCCCGAAAGGCTTGTCCTCAGCCAGCAGCGCTGGCAAGTCCAATCCAAAAAACGGAATCGGCTTGCCACCTGCGCTAAGCACGGCCCAACCGAGCAAAGGCATCGCAATCATCAACACGTAGAGGCCCAAATGCACCAGCTTCCCCAGCTTTTCCTGTAGCGCGGGTGGTGTAGGAACGATCGGTGGTGTCGTGCCGCGCAGGCGAAACACCAAACGCAGCCAAACCAGCACAAACACCAACAAGCCAAATGAAAAGTGCATATTCTTGGCCACTTGGCGCGCCACGGTCCCCTTGTCGAACAGATCTGCCACATTGATAGCGGCATACACCACTGCAAATGCCAACAACATCACCCAGTGCATGGCAATACTGGCCCGGCTATAACGATCCGTCACAATTTGATTCGACATATGCAATTCCCTAAGCTAAACAACGAACTTTACTCGCCTCATCTTTCACTTTGGTTAAGACGCAATTAACTCAAGGCCAAGCGCTCCCTGCACGCCGCCTAATTTACGGCTAGGATCGGCAATCCGGCTCCACCGAGCCGTGATTCCATTCGCAAAGGATCCAAATGAAACTCTATTACTCCGCAGGCGCCTGTTCGCTTTCCCCGCACATCGTGCTGCATGAATCCGGACTGGCCTTCGAAGCCATTTCAGCGCCCACCAAAACCCACAAGCTGCCCGACGGCACCGATTACTACACCATCAATCCACTGGGCTACGTGCCGCTACTGGAACTCGATGACGGGCGCCGCCTGCACGAAGGACCAGCTATCGTGCAATACATTGCCGACCAGGTGCCAGAAAAAAATCTTGCTCCAGCCAATGGCAGCTACGAACGCTATAAATTGCAAGAATGGCTTACCTTCATAGGCACCGAACTGCACAAGACCTTCTCGCCCCTGTTCAACCCGACCACTCCGACAGAGTACAAGCCATCCTGCGTGCAGCG
>CAIPWG010000013.1 GCA_903868655.1 uncultured Sphingomonadales bacterium | reverse complement strand
TGGATGCTCTGTCGTTGTCCCTCATAAAGCGAGATCACGATAACGATTAGGTTGCTGGAACGCGATCGATGTTCATCGATAGCGCGCCCTTCAGACGCAGTTGGCTGTGCCCTGATCGATGCATTTTACCCTGTTTCATTCATACAGCGTCCATATTGTGCTGTGTAATCGCGCTTCCGCGTCGTTGCGGCTTTTCCGAACGGGTTCTTACCCGCTACGGGATCTGCCGAGCTTCGCAGGGTGCTGCCGGGGACAAGGCCGTCGCGCCTTACGCTGCCTGAACGCTTGTTGCGTCAAACCATAGACGGACGGCGTCGGTTGCATGGCGTACTCCCAATTTAGCCATCATTTTCATACGATGGATTTCGATCGTGCGCGGGCTTAGCCCCAGATCGCGCGCCATCATCTTGTTGCTGGAGCCAGCGGCCAGTCGTTCGAGCACCTCGCGTTCGCGAGCCGACAACAGGCTGACGCGTCGGCGCGCCTCACGCACGCGGTCCCGGTCAGCAATATGGTGCTCGTTTTCGCGCATGACGCGTTCGATGCACGCATTCAGCGGCGCAATCTGGGCTGGCATGGGTATGCAATCGGCCGCACCGCCCTTCATGGTCTGGGCCATGCCCGCGGAATCGACGTGTAATGTGTAGGCAATGACCGGAAGCCACGCCGTGGTTTTGGCCAAGGCATCGATCAGCAATGGTACCGCTCGACCAGCCGGTTCGTCGTGCATCAGCGCAATTCCGGTGACGGGCAGGCTGGCGAAAAATTCGGCAATGTCGGCGTAGGTTTCCGCATGATGCCCTGCGGCAAAAGCCAGGCGCGCCAGATGCGCACGGCGGTCTGCATCGACGTCGATGATGTGAAGCGTTGTGCGCTCAACCATGGCGCGGTTGGCGGGTGGCTGGAGAATAAGACATAAAATAATTTCAAACTTGAAGAAAGACGATCTATAATTTTATTATATCATATATTTTGGTAATATAATTTATTTATTACAACCAAATTGGGGATACTTTCGGGATAAAATCGCGGCTGGTACGCGATCTTTCTGATCAAAAATCAGAATGTTGTTTCGTCCCAATTTGGGTTTGGCTGCGCGGCTTGGTGCGCTGTCAGGCCAAGATCGGACCGCGTCAGATCGTGGATATGCAGGACGCCGACGGGGCGAAAGGGATCACTGCGCGCGACCACGAACAGGGCGGTAATGCGCGCTTGTGCAAAGATGGCGCGGGCATCGCCGGCCAGGCTGCCCTGGGTAATCGTCTGGGGGTTGGGTGTCATGACTTCGTTTGCGCGCGCAACCCCAAGCTGGTCGACATGGCGTCGCAAATCGCCATCGGTGATCACGCCTGCCAAGTGGCCATGGTCATCGATTACGCCTGCCAGGCCCAATCCCTTTTCGGTAATTGTCATCAGGACATCGCGCATCAAGGCGGTCATCGGCACCAGTGGCATGTGTTGGCCGCGATGCATCAGTTCATCGACCGGCGTCAGGCTGGCGCCGATGGACCCGCCGGGATGAAGCATTTTCATCCATTCGCGCGAAACCCCGCGCAAACCCATGATCGTTACCGCCAGCGCATCGCCCAGCGCGATCATCATGGTGGTTGACGTGGTTGGTGCAAGATTGACGGGGCAGGCTTCGCGCGCCGCCGGCAACAGCAGGGCAATATCCGCCGCCGCCATCAGCGCAGACTCGGCGCGTGCGCTGATCACGATGCTGCGACAAGCCAGGGAGCGGGCATAGCGCAGGATGACCTGTACTTCGGGCGTGGATCCTGAATTGGACAGCGCAAGCAGCACATCGCCGGGGGTCAGCATGCCCAGATCCCCATGCGTGGCTTCTGCGGGATGCAGAAATACAGCCGGCGTGCCGGTGGCGGATAACGTTGCCGCGATCTTGCGTGCAACATGGCCCGATTTGCCCATGCCAGTCACCACCACGCGGCGGGTGGTGTCAATAATCAGCCGCACCGCAGCAGCAAATTGGCCGTCCAGACCTTCGGCCAGCCGGTGCAGCGCGTTTGCCTCGATCCGGATAACCTGCCTGCCTTGGTCGACAAGACTGGGTTCGATCGCTTTGCTGTTGATCGAGGCGATCGTGGCGGTCTCTATCCGGGGCCGCGTTGCCATGCGCCTTGTCCTTCCATTTGTGCACGAACATGGTGTTGCGTCGCCACGGGTATTGCCCCGGGGCATTGGCCAACGCTTGATTCATTTTGATGGTTTATAACTTCGGCTTGAAGCTCCGGGGTTATGTTTGCCCCATTCCCGAGCGATAGCTGTGTCCGATGACTTGGTGCCGGGTTTGCGGTAGGCGTAGCCGGGGAGACAAACGCGTTATGCAATTGCGGCACTTGCGATACTTTGTGACTTTGTCGCGCGTGCGGCATTTTGCCCGCGCGGCGGAGGAATGCGGCGTATCGCAACCAACGCTATCGGCTGGGCTGATCGCGCTGGAGCAGGAATTTGGCCGCCGATTGATCGATCGTGATCGGCGCTTCATTGGTTTGACCCCGCATGGCGAGGCGATGTTGCCATGGGCGCAGCAGATTCTGGGCGCCATGGGGGCGATGAGCGCCGCTGTCGCCGAAACCCCGCTGGAAGGACCTTTTACGCTTGCCGCCATTCCCGCCGCGCTACCCCTGGTGGGTCGCTTTGGCGCGGCGCTTCTGGCTGCCAATCCTGATCTTGTATTGTCAGTGCGGTCGGCGACGGCGCGCGCGATTGATCAGGGCCTGGCCGCGATGGAGGTGGACGCGGGCATCACCTATCTGGATCAGGATGCGCCGGCAGGCATGGTGGGGGTGCCCTTAACGACGGAGGATTATCGGTTTTTAACCCGGCGTGGCGGCCGTTTCGATGGCTGGCCGTCGATAAGCTGGGATGAAGCCGTAACGCAGGACTTGTGCCTGCTCGATGAAACCATGCTCTATCGTCGCATGCTTGATCGGGCACTTGCGGCACGCGGGCATTCGGTCCGGCCACGCGCGACCGCAGACAGCCACGTGGCCTTGCTGGCGTTGGTCGCATCGGGCGCATTTTCGGCGATCGTGCCCGACAGCTATGCCAATTTGTTGATCGGGGTCGAATGGGCGCAGTTCATGCCATTGGATTCACCGGAACCCGTCCGCCGCGTCGGGCTGGTAACGCTCGACCGTGATCCCCCTTCACCGCGTGCGCGCGCAGCCTTGGCGGCCGCCCGCGCATTTTTGATAGACGGAACCTATCAACCTTTGCCCCTTTCGATTTGACCCAACGGTGCAGATAGCCAAAGGCAGATGACCAACTTATGGCGAAAAACATGACGATGAACCCCGCTGAATGCGCTGCCGAAATTGATCGTATCCTCGCTGCCCATGTGGGGCGCGAAGGTGCGCTGTTGCCGATATTGCACGATATACAGGCTGCGGTTGGCCATGTGCCCGAATCGTCGATCCCGACGATTGCGCAGGCGCTCAACCTCAGTCGCGCCGAAGTGCACGGCGTGATCAGTTTTTATCACGACTTTCATGTCGAGCCGCATACGCATCCGGTCATTAAATTGTGCCGGTCGGAAAGCTGTCAGGCGCGGGGGGTGGATGCCCTTGCAGAGACGCTGGCGGGTGAAACCCGGGTGAAAATCGAACCGATCTATTGTCTCGGGCTGTGCACGGTCGGGCCCAATGCGATGGTTGGTGAAACGCTTTACGCGCGGCTTGATGCCGCCAAGCTTTCAGCGCTGGTGGAGAGCGTGGCATGACAATGACGGTACGGATCAGTGATGACGCATTGGCGATCGCGTGTGGCGCAGATGCAGTCGCGGCGGCCTTTGCGGCAGCGGGCTGCACGGTCGAGCGTGTTTCCAGCTGGGGGATGCAGTGGCTTGAGCCGATGGCCGATATCGCCGGGCAGGGCTTTGGTCCGCTGACGCCTGGCGATGTCGCTGCTGTACTGGACGGAACCAGCGCGCTGGGTATTGGCCGTATCGAAGATCATCCGTTCATTGCGCGCCAGCAGCGTTTTACATTTGTGCGTGCGGGCAAAACCCGTCCGCTCAGCCTGGATGACTATGCCGCCAGCGGCGGTTGGGCCGGGCTCGACCGCGCGCGCGAACTGGGCCCCGAAGCGACGATTGCCGAAGTAACCACGTCGGGCTTGCGCGGTCGCGGTGGTGCAGGCTTTCCGGCCGGGATCAAGTGGACGACGGTGGCCAAGGCTCAGTCGGATCGCAAATATATCGTGTGCAATGCTGACGAAGGCGACAGTGGCACATTTGCTGACCGGATGGTGATGGAGGGCGATCCCTTCATGCTGATCGAAGGCATGGCGATTGCCGGTCACGCCGTGGGCGCGCAGATCGGTTATGTGTATATCCGCAGCGAATACCCGCATGCGATTGCCAAAATGAGCAAAGCAGCAGAGCTTTGCGCCGGTATCATCGCGCCGTTCCGCGTTGAAGTGCGTGTGGGTGCGGGGGCGTATGTCTGTGGTGAAGAGACCTCGCTGCTCAACAGCCTTGAAGGCAAGCGCGGTGAAGTGCGCGCCAAGCCGCCGCTGCCTGCACTTGAAGGTCTGTTTGGCAAGCCGACGGTGGTCA
>CAIPWG010000012.1 GCA_903868655.1 uncultured Sphingomonadales bacterium | reverse complement strand
GTGTGCAGCTTCACCCCGTCGCGCATCGGGATGTCGATCACGCGACGGTCGAAATCGCGCACATTCTGCGGTTCTTCCAGTTTGGCGGGGCGTTCGTCAAACATCGGGGCAGGGGGCGTGGCCAGCGCAGGAGCGGCTACGCCAAGCATCAGTACGGCGGCGAGCGTGATTTTCATTGTCATGTTCTGTCCAGTCCCCGTCACGCGCCAGCCCGTTCCAGCCGGTCGCCTACAATACCACTCAAACGCGCCAGTTGCGCCTTCAACAGCCGATTTTCGGTGTCAATCAAACTGGCGTGAAGCGCCGCCATTGCCAAGCCGACAGCATGTGCGGCCCAACCCAGCAAAGCAATCTCGTCCGGACGATAGAGCGCACCATTGCCCTTCAGGTCCAGCAAGACCAGCCCGGCGAGCATTCCGTGATCGAGCATCGGCAGTGCCAGGACCCCGGGCAAATCACTGCGTGTTTCACCCAGATCAAGCGGTCGGCGTTCGGCGCGCATGAGCGCGAACGCAGGATCATCCTCGCGAAAATGGCGCGGCGTGGCGTCCCAATTGCCCGCAACCCGGCTCAGCACACCGTCGCTGCGACGGTAGAGCGCGACGCGCGCCTCTCCGCCAAAGCGCGAGGCTTCGTCGGCAAAAGCGCGTGCCAGCGCACGTGTATCCTCAAAATGCGGGGCTGATCCGACAAACCGGCGCAAGGCATCCTCGTTGGCTTGCCACCGGCCAAAGAATATCTGTTCCACCCGATGTTCGACCACACCGTGAACCCGGTGAAACGCGAGATAGACCGCAACGGCCACGCCTGCATCGATCCATGGGCTGGCCTTGACCCACTCTTCGGGCAGCAGGTGTGCGATGCCCCATTCAATCAGCCCGAAGCTGCCCAGCACGATTGCGCTGAACACGGTGTAGACCACGGTGCGGTTGAACGCGAAGCCAAGGTCGACCACGCGGTGGCGCAGCACGGTATAGGCCAGCATGAGCGGGATGATGATATTGCTGATCAGCATCGGGACAATCCTGCTCACGAGCGCATCGTCCCACATGTCCGTCAGCGCGGAAACAAGACCGGCACCGGTTGTCAGGATGATGCAGAGCAGTGTTGCCAACAACGCAATAAACCGCCGACGGTCCGCTCCGGTCGCATCGCGCCAGCCGTACCAGGCCCAGATCAGACCGATGACTATGCTGATATTGACCAAGCCGAAGGGCAGCGCCCGGCCATCGCCGATTACCGGATAGCTGGCATCGGCAACACCGCACCATGCCATGACGAGATGCGTCGCAACCGCCGTGATGCCAAGCAAAGCGAATGCTGCCGCCCAACCGCGCCCGGGGCGCGCAATATGTTCGGCATAGGCGACCGCAGGCAGCAACAGCAGGCCAACGATGCAACTGCGAAACACCGCGCTGGACCATTCAAACCCTTCTGCCAGCCAGGGCTCTGTCGCCCAGCTGGGCGCAGAGGGGGTCATGATATAGCTGAAGACGCCAAGGCCAAAGGCCAGCGCACTGGGGCTGCCCCATCCCCGCACAATGGCCAGAGCGCCCAATGCCACACTGAACCATACCGCAAAGACAAGCGTGTAAGTCTGGAACTGGGCGGGCGATCCTGCAGGCGGACGGGGGTCTGCCACAGCCTCCAGAACGATATGGGCGGTTTTTTTGAGCCGGCTGCGCGGATCGGGTGCAAGGTTCAGGCCGACTTTGCGTCCGGCGATAAAATCGGCATGGGCCTCAACCGCATGATCGAATTGGATGGCCATGCCCGGGATCAGCCCGGCCTTGGCCGCTGGACCGCTGGGGATGATGCGCGCGATCCGTTCCCAACCGGGCCGACCGGTTATCGTTTCGGATTCAAACCCCAGATGGCCACTGATCGCTGTCCCCATAAGCCCGGCCAGACGCGTTTGATCAACAGCCAGCGACAGCGCGAATGCAAAGGCCAGCGCGGCAAACAGGCCCACTGCCACACCGCGCCAACCGCTGAACAGAATCTGATCGGAACTGTCGAAATTGCCCATCACATTGTCCCCGCGGCTGTTGCGGCATGGGGTAGCAAGCGGGCAATTCCAGTCAACCGGTGATGGCGCCGGTGCAAAACCTATTTCGAACAGGCTGGATCGTTATCCAGCCAACGCCTCGCGTCGCCCCGGCGCGAGTCCGGGACGACGCGGTATACACCTACTTCTTGGTGCGCAGCTTGCGGTGTGCGCCAAGGTCCAGCACTTCGGACGGGCCACCTTCGTTGTCGAGCAGGCCCAACCGGCGCGCGACTTCCTGATAGGCTTCTTCTTCGCCGCCCATGTCCTGACGGAACCGGTCCTTGTCGAGTTTTTCGCCGGTGGCGATATCCCACAGGCGGCAGCCGTCGGGGCTGATTTCGTCGGCCAGGATCACGCGCGCAAAATCGCCATCCCAGATACGGCCGAATTCCAGTTTGAAATCCACGAGGCGGATGCCGATGGTGGCAAACATGCCGCACATGAAATCGTTGACGCGGATCGCCATCGACGAAATGT
>CAIPWG010000011.1 GCA_903868655.1 uncultured Sphingomonadales bacterium | reverse complement strand
TTGATGTCGAACTGGCGCGCACCCAGTTGGCGCAGACCACCGCAAACATTCCGCAAATCGAAAACAGCCTCAATCGGGCGATCACAGGGCTTGGGGTGCTGCTCGGCCGCGAACCCGGAGCGTTGCGGGCCGAACTGGCCATGCCGCAACCGATTCCGGTTGGGCCGGCCAGCGTTGCTGTCGGCATACCCGTGGATGTCTTGCGGCAGCGGCCGGATGTCCGTTCTGGTGAGCGCGCGCTTGCCGCTGCGACGGCGCGTATCGGTGTAACACAGGCAGCGCTCCATCCCGCGCTATCGCTCGGCGGAACAATCGGGACCGGGCCAGGTACGTTTGCCAACCCGTTCGCGGTAATCACCGGGCAAGCGTTTGCTGCTCTTACCCAGACCCTGTTTGATGGCGGACGGTTGCGCAGTCTGGTTCGCGTACAGCGCGCTGCGACCGATGGCGCCTTTGCCGCCTACAAACTGATTGTGCTGACAGCGCTGGAAGACGTCGAAAACGCGGCGGTGGCGCTGCAATCGGCCAACCAGCGCCAGATGCAATACGACCTCGCACAAGCGGCCGCGACCAATTCGGCAACGTTGGCGCGGCAGCAATATCGCAGTGGGCTGATCGATTACGCAGCGTTGCTGATTACCGAAAATCTGCTGATTACCGCACGCAATGGCGTGGCCCAGGCGCGCTATGACCGGGCAGCGGCTCTCGTGCAGCTTTATGCTGCGCTGGGTGGCGGCTGGACCGACAGGCAAGCCATTTCCGGACAGGACAAGTAATGGCTGAACCAACCGTTCCCATCGCACAGGCACTGCCAGAACCCATAGCGGCCCCTGCGCCGGCTGATACGGATAGCTTTCTGGGCGTAAAGCCAGTGGCTTGGTGGCGCCACTGGCTCAAATGGCTGGTTCTGTTTGCTGTCCTCGCCGTGGTGATTGTACTTTTACTGATGTTTTTCAGCGCAACACCTGCCAACCAATATATCAGCCAGCCGGTCCGGCGGGGAGCGCTGCAAGTCACTGTTTCGGCGACCGGAAGGCTTGCTCCGGTCAATCAGATCCTCGTCGGTTCAGAATTGTCGGGGCTGGTCACCAAAGTTATGGTGGACGTGAATTACCCGGTTATCGCCGGTCAACCCCTCGCGCTGATCGATCCCTCGCGCTTTGCCGATACCGTGCACCAGAGCGAGGCGCAGCTGCTTGCCAGTCAGGGCGCCGTTGCGCTGGCGCAGGCTACGCTTGCGCAGGATGTCGCCCAACTGGCGCGCCAGGAACAGGTGTTCCGTATTTCCGGGGGCAAAGTGCCCTCGGACACGGACCTTGCGACGGCGCGTGCCGAATTTGGCCGTGCCAAAGCGGCACTGGCCTCGGCTATGGCCAATGTGGCAGCGGCGCGCGCGGTGGTGTCGTCGGATAGCACCAGCCTGACCAAGACCGTCATTCGCTCTCCGGTCAAAGGTGTTGTGCTGACGCGGCAGATCGAACCAGGGCAAACCGTCGCATCGTCCTTCAACACGCCGACCCTGTTTGTAATCGCGCAGGATCTGGCGCAAATGAAACTGCCAGTGGCGGTTGATGAAGCCGATGTGGGCGAGGTGGCGCTTGGCCAAAAGGCCACGTTTACCGTCGATGCGTTTCCAGGTGAGCGCTTTCCTGCAACGATCTCACGCGTTGATCTTGGATCGAACCTCACTGCTACGTCCGCCACTCCGGCCACCACCACCAGCACGTCCAATTCGCAGGTCGTGTCCTACAACGCCAATCTGACCGTTGGCAACGCAACCTTGCGCTTGCGCCCGGGAATGACCGCAACCGCCACGATCATCACCAAGGCCCGTCCCGACGTGCTGTTGGTGCCCAATGCCGCGCTGCGTTACAAACCCGCCGATAGTGCTGGAACGGCAAAAGGTTTTGCCAGCGCGATCATCCCAAGTCGATCGCGGCGCGGCAGTCCGCCAGAACAGGTTGCGGCGCGTGGCAAAGGCGCGCGACAGACGGTTTATGTGCTCGACAAGGGCGTGCCCAAGGTTGTCGAGATCCAGACGGGCGTGACCGATGGCACCTCAACCGAAGTGACCGGCGGCGCGCTTCAGTCAGGTATGCAGGTAATTACGGGCCAACTGGCCACTGGCAGCAACTGATGCAGCCGCTGATCCAGCTCAAACAGGTGACCAAACGCTTTGGCGTTGGCGCGGCGCAGTTTCAGGCCCTGAAGGGCGTCAACCTGGAGGTGGATTCGGGCGATTTCGTTGCAATCATGGGGGCATCAGGTTCGGGAAAATCGACGACGATGAATATTCTGGGCTGCCTCGATGTGCCCACCGGCGGCCAATATCTGTTCAAAGGGCATGATGTCGGTTCGTTCGACCGCGATCAGCGAGC
>CAIPWG010000010.1 GCA_903868655.1 uncultured Sphingomonadales bacterium | reverse complement strand
TTTGCCCCCGGAAATCCGCCAATCAGTTCTCTGGCGATTGCATACTATATTCTTTGATATATAGCATGGGGTGATTGCGCAATGGCCGCTTTGAGAGGCAAGAGGTCAATTCGATACTGCTCAAGTCTGTCGAACGGTGCGGATCAGACCTGCAATGATTGTCGCGTTGGATAGGTCGCGCATCAAACAGTCTGCCGCACTGACGCAGCGCAAAGCGCCTGCGACAATTTCGTACACGAACGCGACGCAACGTTCATCGACCAGACAATGTGGAATGCTATCCCATGGAGCATGGTCGGGTCAGCGGTCTGCATCGGGCGAGTTTGCATATGACGCCATCGGCTATTGCTCTCAACAGGTTCGGGCTCGGCGCTCGTCCCGAAGACTCGTTTCAGGACGATCCCCGGCGCTGGCTTGCCACGCAACTTGCACGGTTCGAGCCAAGACCTGCGGCGTTGGCGGATGTGCCATCGCGTCGGGTGATTGCCGGACAGCTTGCCGACTATTTCGAGCAGCTACGCGAAACTGGGCGGCTATCGAAGCGGCCAGCGATGATTGAGAAAAGCGGGCCGACACATGCAAGTCCGGGAATGGCCAGCCAAACCACACCCAGCGATGCGGTTTCCGGGCTGCCCGAGCCGTTACAGCGCTACATTCGCGGTGAGGCGCGCGCGGCTTATTTGGCTGCGGTTGCGGGGCGGGTGAACGCGGCACTGATGACGCCGGCACCATTCGCCGAGCGGCTCGTGCATTTCTGGGCCAATCACTTTGCGGTTTCGATCGACAAATTGCCGGTCATCGGTCTTGGCGGGTTGCTCGAATTCGAAGCGATCCGGCCCAATTTGCTGGGCACGTTTTACGACATGCTGGTCGCGGTCGAGCAACATCCGGCGATGCTGCTCTATCTCGATCAGGCCCAGTCGATCGGGCCGGATTCCCAAGTCAGCCAGATGTTGGCCCGGCGCCCGAACCAAAAGAAGCGCGCAGGTCTGAACGAGAACCTTGCGCGCGAAATTCTCGAGCTGCACACGTTGGGCGCGCACGGCGGTTATACCCAGGCCGATGTTACCGAATTTGCCCGCGCCCTGACCGGCTGGACTGTTAACGGGATTTCGCGGGCGCCGGGCGTGCGCCGCCTCGGGCTGGATGGTCCGGCGGGCGACTTTGCGTTCGTGCCGTTCATCCATCAGCCCGGTACGCGTACGGTGATGGGCCGGACCTATCGTGCCGAGGGCGAGGGCCAGGCCCGCGCCATTCTGGCCGATGTGGCCAGCCACCCGGCGACGGCAACGCATATCGCAACCAAGCTTGCGCGGCACTTCGCCGGCGACAGCCCGCCGGCTGCGCTTACCGATCGTCTGGCACGCGCATTTTTGCAAAGCGGCGGCGATTTGCCAACATTGTATCGGGTGCTGATCGAGGCGCCTGAATTGTGGGTGGAACAACCGCTCAAGTTCAAATCGCCTTGGGACTGGTCGCTTTCGGCGTTACGCGCGGTTGGCAGCCGGCAGGTGCCCGCACAAAATGCCGCCGGGCTGTTGATCCAATTGGGGCAGCCGGTCTGGCGCCCCGGTTCGCCGGCCGGTTGGGATGATACCGATGCCAGCTGGGCCGGACCCGACGCGCTGACCCGACGGGTCGAAGCCGCCGATCGCATCGCCAATCGGGCCGGAAACGCCCACGACCCGCGCACACTTGCGGCGCAGATATTGCCTGGTGCCGTCAGCCCACAAACATCGCAGACGATTATGTTTGCCGAAAGCCCGGCACAGGGACTGGCCTTGCTGCTGGTTTCGCCGGAATTCATGCGGAGGTGATACGTCAGATGACCATTACTACGTCTTTCGCCACGAACCGTCGCGCAATTCTCGCTGGCAGCGCCGCCGCCGTGCTTGCCGGAGCCTTGCCCGGCACAGCCTTTGCGCGTGCGGAAACCGACAAGCGGCTGGTTTTCCTTATCCAGCGAGGGGCTGCCGATGGATTGGGCACGCTCGCGCCGACCGGTGATCCTGCCTTTGCCGCCTTGCGCGGGGCGTTCGCGGAAGACTTTGCAACAGGTGCGCGCGCCGGTGATTTCTTCACCTTGCACTCTGCGCTCGCGCAAACCGCGCAACTTTACACGGCTGGCGAAGCGCTGTTCGTGCACGCGGCAGCCTCGCCCTATCGCGAGCGGTCGCATTTCGACGGGCAGAATATTCTCGAAACGGGTGGTCATGCGGCCTATCTGCTGCGCGATGGCTGGCTCAACCGGTTTCTGTCGCTGCTGCCGTCGACCCAAGCCAAGGCCATCGCGCTGTCGCCAACGGTGCCGATGGTGTTGCGCGGTGGGCGTGACGTGGCGTCGTTTGCCCCCTCGGCCTTGCCCGGTGTATCCGATGACCTGGTCGCGCGGGTGAGCGCGATGTATGATCGAGATCCGCAATTGCACGGACTTTGGTCGCAGGCAGTTGAAACGCGCCAGGCCACCAGCGGTATGGCCGAAAACAACAATGGCAAGAACGGTCAGAATGGGGCGGCTGTCGGCCAATTGGCGGCAAAAATGCTGGTGGGCGATGGGGCGCGGATCGCGGTCATCGAAACACTCGGCTGGGACACACACGCTGCGCAACGCACGCGCCTTGCCCTGAATTTGCGCGGGCTCGATGCGCTGTTGGCTGCGCTCAAGGCTGGTTTGGGTCCGGTCTGGCAAGAGACATTGGTAGTGATCGCAACCGAATTTGGCCGGACCGTTGCGCTCAACGGCACCGGTGGTACCGATCATGGTACGGGCGCACTGGCATGGCTGGTCGGCGGCGCGGTGCGCGGCGGGCGCGTCCTGGCCGACTGGCCCGGTTTGAAACCGGCAAACTTGCTTGACGGTCGGGACCTCAAGCCGACGATTGCAATTGATAACTTGATCGCGGGTGCGCTCGCTGAACACTTCGGCCTCGATCCGGTCCGGGTCGCGCGCACGGTGTTTCCCGAAGGACTGGCCGGTGGGCCAATATCCGGCCTTGTCCGCGCTTGATTTTCTTCAGGTCGTGGAATCGAGCCGCAATTTGCAGCCGCTTGTCCCGGGATCGCCGGGACGCGACAGCAACGCCAAGAGCTCTTTACCAATTGAAGGGACAGTTTTGTTCGTGTCAGCCTTCTCAAAATTCCTTCCGCACCACCATCGACTGCCTCCATCTTCAAGCAACAGGAACTTTTGACTCAGAGGGATTGCCGCAATTCCTGAATGATAACCGAAAGCGCAGGCGATAGATCGCGTCGGTCGGGATAATAGAGGTGGTGCCCGGCGAAGGAGGGGCACCAGTCGCCCAGGACGCGCTCGAGCGAACCGTCTGCCAATTGGGCGGTAACATGATCTTCCATCACATACGTCAAACCATGCCCGGCCTCGGCGGCGCGG
>CAIPWG010000009.1 GCA_903868655.1 uncultured Sphingomonadales bacterium | reverse complement strand
GGCGGCGCAGCAAAAGGGTCGAGTACAACTCGGTCGACATCATCGACCGGCCAGCCAGCCCGGCCTGGTAGGCTGCATCCAGTTCAACCGCAAACGGCGGCTCGCACGGGGCGGGCAGGGATATCGTAATAGGACGACGCACCAGATGCGTCCACACCACGAAATCCCCGCCGCCCAACGTGCGAAGCAGGTTGCAGGCCGACTCATGGCAGTCGGCGATATAGCCCGGTCCAGCGGTTTCAAAGGCAATTCCGTCCAAGCGCCAGCAACGAAGCAAATCCCCACCGCGCGTCATAACCGTGTTCTCATCGATCAACGACGACCACGGAACGAACGCCGCCAGCGGCGCCTCCTGAAGAGCCGCAGACCAAAAGCGCGGCTCGTTAGCGTCCAACGACGATTTAGCGCTGCCAGGCATCACAGACACCACGCATGACGCACGGCGAATAGCTGCGGCAGCGCCAGAAGGTTCGATTTCGACAAACCACCATCAGCCGAAAAACCAGGAAAACCTGACGGAGGCGCTGGTCGTCCCGCAGCGTCAGACTTCGCATCCAGAAAAGGGTCGCGACGACAACTGCACCCGCAACGGCCATCCCTACCGCCGACACGAGCACAAGGAGATACATGCCCACGAGGAATCCACCACCCGCAACCAGGAGGAACGGCAGTAGCGGAACCCCCAGCACCATTGGCGGGCGGGTAGCACCCTTGTAGACGGGCTCAACCACGATCGGCGCGTCCACGGTCAACCGAAGAACCAACCAGCGATGACACCGGCCGCGCCCGCCATCGCCGCGCCAATGAAAATGTTGCTGATCTCCTGGAAGCGCGCGCCCGCGAACGCCATCTTGTAGCCGGCCCACATCACGGCGATCGTGATGATCACGATCCCCACGGATGTCAGCCAGGTCGAGATGTTGCTCAGCGTTGTGGCGATCTGGGTGGGCGGGCCAGCCTGCGCTAACGCTGCCGAGGCAAGCAGCAACGCGCAAAGCGCGGCAGCAAAACGGCAAGGGGATGTGTGCATGACGATTCGTCCTCCGAGGAGCGGCGCAACCGTGCGCCGGGGGACGAATTGGGACATAACGCAAATGCAGAAGCTACGTGAAAACTCTGCAAAACTGCGAATCCAATTTTAGAAACTACCGGGGATGTGCGTCGGAAGTCCAAATTCCGCAACAATTAAGCTCATGTGACAGATGACCCATCGTCAATACGCACTATTGGCACTCGAATTTGGGCATTACTTTCGTTGAAAAATTTTTGGTAAGTCACCCGCTCGCCTTGCCGCGTAAACTCTAGAACGATCAGCGACCACCACATCTGCCATCATTTCAGGGAGACATGAATGCGACGCCCAATCTTTCTCATTTCTACCTTGGTTTCCCTGGTCGGCTGGGGGGATTACCGAACTAGACGTACAAGATGAGTTTTACGCAAAAGGCAATCGCCCGTGGGATTTGAAGGAAAAATACAAAACAAACGCCAAGGCCACAAAGCAGTTGGTCGTTACGATGAGCGAGATAGAAAAG
>CAIPWG010000008.1 GCA_903868655.1 uncultured Sphingomonadales bacterium | reverse complement strand
CCAACCCTGCGCCGGCACCACTCGATACGACCGCGCCGCGCGTGCGCAGCCGCGATGCTCATCCCGACGCGCCACCGCGGCGACCGTTGGTCGTTACCGAAGATGTGCTGCCTTACCCGACCGCAGTCGGGCATCCTGCCGAGCCATTTGTCCCGGCAGCGCATTCTGCGCCGTTCGAACAGTCGGAAGCGATACGGATACCCGCGTTTGACGAGGTCGACGACGAGGTCGACGACGGGGACGATGCCGATGAACATGACCTGCCGCCGTTTCTGGCCGCTGCCATGTCGTCCAGCAGCACCGGCCATGCCCCGATCGTGGTCTCTCCTGCCGAGCCAGTGATCGTGCCTGCATTGGCCGATGCCGACATGTTTGTGGCTGAAGAAGCCGAAACCATTGCGGCACCTGTCTCTACCCCCACCGCACCAGTTTCTGCCGCCAGCCCCGCACCGCAGGCGAGCCCCCCACCCTTGGCAAGTCTTGCCGCGACCGCGCCACAAATCCCGCTCGACGAAGCCCCACTCGGCGGACTTGGGCTCGTGCAACTGATCGAACGCCTGGCTTTGGCCATTGCCAAGCGCCAGGCGCATCATACGCCTGCCCCGTTTACGCCAAACCCGATTGACGCAGTCGATCCGCGCATGCCGCTGCACCGTTTCGACCCGTTGACCATGGACCCGGCCGGACCGTTGCTGCGCGCCAAGCCCACCAAGGCGAATGCCATTTTGCCGCTGTCCGAGGATGAAGACGACGCGACCCGTTTCACAAGTGCCGACCCGCACGCGCACCTGCACGATCCGCTCGCATCGATGAGCGTTTGGGCTGATGACATGGTGGAACAGGACTTGCCTCCGCGTCATCTGGGGCTGACTGCGGAAACACGCACGGCTGTTGCAACACGCACGATGAATGCAAAAGCGACCGAAGATGACACCGACAGCACCGATCATACCGTTCCCGAGCACCGCTATTCCTCGCTGAGTGAGATGACCATGCGACGACCGGAACTGGTGCCGACCGACCTTTCTGCGGCAATCCCGGCGCTTGATGGCGAGGTTGGCCCTGCTGAACCTGCGGCGGTGCCGACCGAACCGGTGCTGCGTTTCCCCTCGCGGGTCGGCAGCGAAGTCACGACGAGCCGCCCGGAAACCGTATCGGATGAAGCCGACCGTGCCCTGCGCGAGGCTTTGGCCACATTGCGGCGGATGAGCGGTCAACGCTGATACGGGGACCTGCCTGGTTCAAACACCTTTCTGGCTGGCTCGCCCCTGAGTGAAGTGGGCGCGGATGCCATTGCAAAATAAGATTCATGCAGCCATGGGGGCTTTCGCGCAACTTTCATTGCCTTTTGGGCAAAGTGATTCGCGCGACTATTGCCGACTCTGTTTGCAGGAATATTGGAACAATGGGTTTTCCGCCGGTTCAGGGGCTTTATGATCCGCGTAACGAACACGATGCCTGTGGTGTCGGGTTCATTGCCCATATCGAGGGCAACAAGAGCCACGCGATTGTAAAACAGGCACTGGAAATCCTGCATAATCTTGACCATCGCGGCGCGGTGGGCGCCGACCCCTTGCTGGGTGACGGCGCAGGAATTCTTATCCAGCTGCCCGATGCGTTGTTCCGCACATGGGCCGCGGGTGAAGGCAAGGCCTTGCCTGCCCCCGGCGACTATGCCGTGGCGATGTGCTTCCTGCCGCAAGACGAAGCCAGCCGCAGCGTCATCACTGAATATTTCGAAAAATTCATCGCCAAAGAAGGCCAGGTCCTGATCGGCTGGCGCGATGTGCCGACCACGCTTCAGGGCCTTGGCGCGGCGGTGATCGCCGAGATGCCGGTCATTCGTCAATGCTTCATCCAGCGCGGCGAAAACACGCCGGATCAGGACGCGTTTGAACGCAAGCTGCTGGCGATCCGCAAGCAGACCCAGAATCCGCTTGAAGCCCTGGCCGAAAAGCACGGGTTGCCGGGTATCAGCCAGCTTTACATGCCAAGCTTTTCATCGCGCACGATTGTTTACAAAGGGCTGTTGTTGGCAACACAAGTCGGCAGCTTTTACGACGATTTGCGAGATCCTGATTGCGTTTCGGCGCTGGGCCTCGTGCACCAGCGGTTTTCGACCAACACTTTCCCCAGCTGGAAGCTGGCGCATCCTTATCGGTTTGTCGCGCACAATGGCGAGATCAACACCGTGCGCGGCAACGTCAACTGGATGAACGCGCGCCGGCGCACGATGGAATCCGAACTGCTCGGCCCCGATCTTGACAAGATGTGGCCGATCATTCCGCACGGACAGTCCGATACTGCCAGTCTCGACAACGCACTCGAACTGCTGGTGGCAGGTGGCTATAGCCTGGCCCATGCTGTCATGATGCTGATGCCCGAAGCATGGTCGGGCAATCCGCTGATGGATGCCAAGCGTCGTGCGTTTTACGAATATCACGCCGCCTTGATGGAGCCATGGGACGGACCTGCTGCTGTCGCGTTTACCGACGGCCGCCAGATTGGCGCAACGCTCGATCGCAATGGTCTGCGCCCTGCACGGTTTTCGATAACCCGCGACGGCCTGATCTGCATGGCGTCTGAATCCGGTGTGCTGCCGTTCCGCGAAGAGGATATCGTGCGCAAATGGCGGCTGCAACCCGGCCGTATGCTGCTTATCGACCTCGAAAAAGGGCGGATCATCGAAGACGAGGAAATCAAGGCTGAACTCGCCAGCGCGGAACCCTATGAAGAATGGCTCGCCGCAGCCCAGTACAAGCTGAAAGAGCTTGCCCTTGTTGAATCCGAATTGGCCGACGAGCCGACCGAAACCGCCAGCTTGCTCGATCGCCAGCAGGCATTCGGGTATACGCAGGAAGACATCGCCCGGTTTCTGGAACCGATGGCGATCACCGGCGACGATCCGCTGGGGTCGATGGGCACCGATACGCCGATCGCAGTACTGTCCCGCAAATCGCGCCTGCTTTACGACTACTTCAAGCAGAACTTTGCTCAGGTAACCAATCCGCCGATCGACCCGATCCGCGAAGAACTGGTGATGAGCCTGGTTTCGATGATCGGTCCGCGCCCCAACCTGCTGGGCCGGGTTGCGGGCACGCACAAGCGTCTCGAAGTCGACCAGCCGATCCTGACCAATGACGAAGTGATCAAGATCCGTTCGGTCGAAGCCACGCTGGATGGCGCGTTCCGCACCGCCACGATCGACATGACCTGGGATGCCGCCAGCGGGGCTGCCGGCCTCGAAATGGCGGTCAAGGAAATGTGCTGGGCTGCCACCGAAGCGGTGCTGGCCGATCAGAACATCCTGATCCTGTCGGACCGCGCGCAAAATGCAGATCGCATCCCCATGCCTGCACTGCTGGCAACCGCAGCCGTGCACCATCACCTGGTGCGCCAGGGATTGCGCATGCAAACCGGGCTGGTGGTTGAAACCGGCGAAGCGCGTGAAGTCCACCACTTCTGCGCGCTGGCCGGCTACGGCGCCGAAGCGATCAATCCTTATCTGGCGTTCGAAACGCTGGAAGCGATCCGTATCGAAAAAGACCTGCCGCTGTCGCGCAAAGATGTGAAAAAGAATTACATCAAGGCGATCGGAAAAGGTATCCTCAAGGTCATGTCCAAGATGGGCATCTCAACCTATCAGTCTTATTGCGGCGCGCAGATATTTGACGCGGTCGGTTTGTCATCTGCCTTTGTTAACAAGTACTTCACCGGCACAGCTACCACGATCGAAGGCGTCGGCTTGCTCGAAATCGCCGAAGAAACCGTGCGGCGCCACGCCACTGCGTATGGCAACAACCCGATCTACGCCAAAATGCTCGACGTGGGCGGGATGTACCAGCTGCGCCTGCGTGGTGAAGAACACGCGTGGACGGCGGGCAACATTGCCAACCTGCAACACGCCGTGCGCGGCAACCTGCCCGACCAGTACCGCGAATTCGCCGCCAGCATCAACGACCAGTCCGAACGCATGTTGACCATTCGTGGCCTGCTCGATCTGAAACCGGCCGAGACCGCCATCGCACTCGACGAAGTCGAGCCCGCTGCCGAAATCGTCAAGCGGTTCGCAACCGGTGCGATGAGCTTCGGATCGATCAGCCGGGAGGCGCATACCACTTTGGCGATCGCAATGAACCGGATTGGCGGAAAATCCAACACCGGTGAAGGTGGAGAAGAACCGGATCGGTTCAAGCCGCTTGAAAACGGTGATTCCATGCGATCTGCGATCAAGCAGGTAGCCAGCGGACGGTTCGGTGTCACCACCGAATACCTGGTCAATGCCGACGACATCCAGATAAAGATGGCGCAGGGCGCGAAGCCTGGCGAAGGCGGGCAATTGCCTGGCGACAAAGTCGACAAGATCATTGGCCGTACGCGCCATTCGACTCCTGGCGTGGGCCTGATCAGCCCGCCGCCGCACCATGACATCTATTCGATCGAAGATCTGGCGCAGTTGATCCACGATTTGAAGAACGTGAACACCCGTGCCCGCATCTCGGTCAAACTGGTGTCCGAAGTCGGTGTCGGCACGGTGGCTGCGGGTGTATCAAAGGCGCGCGCCGACCATGTCACCATTTCCGGCTATGAAGGCGGCACCGGCGCATCACCCTTGACCAGCCTGACTCATGCAGGTTCGCCTTGGGAAATCGGTTTGGCCGAGACCCAGCAGACGCTGCTGCTCAACAATTTGCGCAGCCGCATCGCAGTGCAGGCCGACGGCGGTTTGCGCACGGGCCGGGACGTCGCGATTGCCGCATTGCTGGGGGCCGACGAGTTCGGCTTTGCCACCGCACCCTTGATCGCCAGCGGCTGCATCATGATGCGCAAGTGCCATCTCAACACCTGCCCGGTGGGTGTCGCGACACAAGATCCGGTGCTGCGTGCACGCTTCACCGGCAAGCCAGAGCACGTGATCAACTACTTCTTCTTCGTAGCCGAAGAACTGCGCGAAATCATGGCTGCCATGGGTTTCCGCAGCGTTGCCGAAATGGTTGGCCGGGTCGATCGGCTCGACCCGCGCAAGGCAATCCACCACTGGAAAGCCGAAGGCGTCGATTTGTCGCGGTTGCTGCACCAGGTTGAACCGATCGAAGGCACGACGCGCAATTGGAGCGGGCGGCAGGATCACGGGCTTGATGCGGCGCTTGATAACGATCTGATGGCGGCGGCGCAGCCGGCGTTGGAACGCGGCACCCCGGTGCGGATCGAACGCAACGTGATCAACGTCAACCGCACCGTGGGCGCCATGCTGTCGGGCGAAGTGGCACGGCGATTTGGCCATCCCGGATTGCCCGACAACACCATCCACATCGCGTTCAGCGGTGTGGCCGGGCAATCGTTTGGCGCGTTTCTGGCCCATGGTATCACGCTCGATCTGACCGGCGATGCCAACGACTATGTTGGCAAAGGCCTGTCCGGTGGCCGCGTGATCGTGCGCCAGCCTGCGCATGTCGATCGCGATGCAACCGAGAACATCATCGTCGGCAATACTGTGCTTTACGGCGCAATTGCGGGAGAGGCCTATTTCAACGGAGTTGCGGGCGAACGCTTTGCCGTGCGCAATTCGGGCGCGATTGCGGTTGTCGAAGGCTCCGGCGATCATGGTTGCGAATATATGACCGGGGGCGTGGTCGTTGTGCTGGGCCGAACCGGCCGCAACTTTGCCGCAGGCATGTCGGGTGGCGTGGCCTATGTCCATGATGCCGAGGGACGATTTGCACAATTGGCCAATACCGCAATGGTCGATCTGCTGCCGATTGCGGACGGCCGTGATGAAGACGAAGGCACTGGCCGTCCGCAACAGCGGGCGATCGATGTTGCCGACTTCGGCATGGGCGACATGTTGCGCCACGATGCCGACCGGTTGCGTATTCTGATCGAACGCCACCTGCTCCACACCGGCAGCCGCCGGGCTCGCGCGATCCTTGACAATTGGGCCGAAGAACTGCCCCGCTTTGTCAAAGTCATGCCGCGCGATTATGCCCGTGCTTTGCGCCAGCTTGAGGCAGAACGCCTCGCCGCGGCTTCGGTCGCTGCTGAATAAGGATTGATGACCCATGGGTAAGGCCACCGGTTTTCT
>CAIPWG010000007.1 GCA_903868655.1 uncultured Sphingomonadales bacterium | reverse complement strand
GGCAAAACGCTGTCTGTCACGATAAATTATCTTTCCTGCGACAAGGCCGATAAGAGGGATAGGTGATTTTTTGAAATATTGGCAATGATTTAAACAGATTTGATAATTTGTGAAAAACGGTCATTGTCGTGTGCTATCGGTTGGCGTGTGTCTTTGTTCATGTGAGTCATTTGCAGGGGTGGTCATGGATATTGTACTGTCGACGTTTGGCGCCGTGATCCTGTTTTTCGGTTTGGTCGCGGTGTTGAGCAGTTTTTACACCGTAAAGACCGCCGAGGCCGCGATCATTACCCGATTTGGCCAGTTTCAGCGTAGCGCGCCGCCGGGCCTTGGCTGGAAGATGCCGTTTATCGATCGGCTCGAAGGACGCATCAGCTTGCGCGTCAACCAGATCGCGCTGACGATGGAAACCAAGACCCACGACAACGTGTTCGTTACGATCCCGATTTCGGTGCAGACCCGCGTGCGGCCCGAAAAAATCTACGAAGCCTATTACAGTCTGTCGGACCCGGTGGCGCAGATTCAGTCGTATGTCGAACAAGTCGTCCTGGGCCATGTGCCAGGCATGACGCTTGACGAAGTGTTCGCCAGCCAATCGAGCATTGCCGCGGCGGTCAAGCAGGAGCTCGATGTCGACATGGCCGCGTTCGGGTTCGAGATTGTCAACGTGCTGGTGACCGACATCGTGCCCGACGCCAAGGTCAAGGCAGCGATGAACGACATCAATGCCGCGCAGCGCGAACAAGTGGCGGCCAATGCGCGCGGCGAAGCGGAAAAGATTCTCGTCGTCAAAAAGGCCGAAGCCGAAGCTGAAAGCAAGGCGTTGCAGGGCCAGGGCATTGCCAACCAGCGCCGCGCGATTATCGAAGGGCTGAGCGGTTCGATCGAAGGGTTTCAAAAGGCGCTGGGCGAAGCCACCGCGCAGGACGTGATGCAACTGGTGCTGGTCACGCAATATTTCGATACGTTAAAATCGATCGGCGAAAACGACAAGACCAACACACTGTTCCTGTCGCACACGCCGGGCTCGGTGCAGTCGATTTCGGAACAGATCATGCAGTCCATGATCGGCGCGCAAGCCGCCGAACGGTGATGGGGCAACACCGGAACGTGCAACACTGTCAGGGTGCAGCGCGTTCCGGCTGGCGCATGGAGGCAGCTGTCCAGATCAGCCCGGTTTTCAGCCCGCGCCGGTCGAGCCGGCGGTAGAAATTGCCATTGATCTGGGTTTCGGCGATCAGCATCGTTTTAAAACGCCGGTATAGGTTGGCATCGGGCGGGTGTGATGGCGCCTCGGTCCAGAATTGTTCAAGGGTGCCCTGCCAGGTCAAGCCGGGCATCGCGTAGATCGCGCGTCCCAGCGCGATCGTCGGTCGGCCATAACCGATCGCGGCAAGCCCGGTGGTGCTGTTGATTACCACCACACCGCGACAATGCGGCAAGATTGTCGGCATGTGCTGATCATGAATACCGCACACCCTTGTGGCGCAGCCTGCGGCTTGTGCCGCGTGTCTGATCAACCGGGTATAGTCACGATATCCCCGGTCCATCGGGTGATGTTTGAACACCAGCCGTGCATCGGCAGGCGCGCTTTGGCCAAAGGCGGCGATCGTGGCGGTAATAAAGCCGGAAACGCCGCCGACATCGGCATGGGCGTGAACTTGTGAATCGTTGTGCACCTGCAAAGGGGCGAGAAAAAATTTCCCGGACCATTCGCCGGCCAGGCGCGCGGTCATCGTGCGTTCGTTGACACTGTACCACGCCTTGCGCAGCGGCGAACGCAACCAGGGTATCGCCTCTGCAAAGCCCAAAGGGCGATGGTGGCGGTATTGCGCAAACCACGGCCGGGTCAGGCTCGCCGTGGCAAAATAACAAAATCCCCAAAGCGCCATCGGCCAAAACGATCGTGGCACGGGCCGGACCGGTGCTGGTTCGGTGTGGACAGACTGCTGCGCCAACCGGTTTTGCAGGCGCGAACTGTCTCCATTGACCCCGTGCCGTTCAAACGTCACGAAATCGGGCCGCAGATAGCCCTCTTCGAATACGGCGACGTCTATCCCCATAGCGTCTGCCACCGCGATGGCGGCGCGGTGGATCGGGCGGCAATCGCCGAACAGGATAATCATGTCGATCGACAGATGCGCCATGTGCCGCTCCAGCCAGATCGGCCAATCCTGCATGGTGCCGCGCCAGGTGGTGATATGACACGATCCGCCGCGCGGCTGAAACAACCAGTCACCACCGTTGAAATTGATTTTTGCCACGCGCGCACCCGCGGCATGCAGGTCATGCGCCAGACGGGCAAAGAACGGCCCGACCGGTCCCTGCAGCAACAGCACGTTGCGTCCTGCAAACGCCTCGATTCCGCCAGCGATCAACCCGGTGTTCCCTGTCCTGGCCGCATGGCATGACGTAAGTCGGCCAGAGATTCTGCCCTGACGAAGCCCGTGATGTCGGGTGCCTCCACTTTGGGATCAATACGGGCCAACGCGGATGCCATTCCAGAGCATGATCGCGCGTCGGCTATTCGATTGCGAAGCGCTGCCGTCGCCAGAAACCGGGACTGTGCGCATCGGGTTTGGCGCGCCCGCAGAATTGATCCGTTTTCAATCCAATTGCTGTGCATGCGCGCTCTGCGGTGTCGAAAAATTGGGCCTGCGCATCCCAATACCGTGGATAAAGCAGCAGGGTGGCCGCGCACAATTGGTCCAGCGTGAGGCGCCGTTTGCGTCGCACCCACGCAGGATGGTTGATCGCGCAGTCTTTGGTCAGGCCCGAGCCGGCGTAAAACGGTGCGCTATACGTGATGACTCGAATGCCGCGCATCAGCGCATCAAATCCTGTGGGCGATCAAAAGGCGTGAACAGCATCGGCATGCGCCATGCAATCCAGCAGCGATGCCGCGGTTTCGACATGATAGGCCGG
>CAIPWG010000006.1 GCA_903868655.1 uncultured Sphingomonadales bacterium | reverse complement strand
GGTGATTGGCGCGGATGATGCGATCAAGGGCATGATCCCGGTCGCCTTCGTGGTGGCCCGCGCCGGCACCACCGATGCCACCGCACTGCACCACGCCGTGATCGCCAGCGTACGACGCGAACTGGGCGCCGTGGCCGCATTGAAAACCGCCTATATCGTGCCGGCACTTCCCAAGACCCGCAGCGGCAAGACACTGCGCAACCTGCTGCGCACGATCGCCAATGGCGCCGAAGTGACCATCCCCCCCACAATCGAAGACCCCAGCGTGCCCGCCCAGATCATCGCGGGCATGAACAAGGCCACAAACCCCATTGCAACCCCGCCCCCGTCCCGTTAAGGGCACCCATCCCGCCCAAGGGCGAGCCGCTTTAGCTCAGTCGGTAGAGCACATCATTCGTAATGATGGGGTCAGGTGTTCGAGTCACCTAAGCGGCACCACTTCCTTTCAAGCGTCGTCGGAAAAGAAGTCCTCGTCGATGCGCTTGATGACGATTTCGGTGCTGATGCGCACGCCAACGCCAAATTCCACCATCAGTTCGGTCATGCGTGCGCCGTCGATCAGAATGACTCTCTGTTGCAAGCCTTTGACATAGTCCAAAGCCTGCCTGCTGAAGGTTGATGTGGTAACGAATACGCCCTTGCTTGCGCCGATGCCGACAAGGCTGCCGACAAACCCTTGGACTTCGGGCCGTCCTACCGTCCCCGTCGTATAGCGCTTGGCCTGTACATAGATTCGGTCAAGGCCCAGTCGATCCTCATCAATCACCCCATCTATCCCGCCATCGCCGCTTTTGCCCAGTTGGCGCGCGGCATCATCATGCGATCCGCCGTAACCCATGGCCACCAACAGTTCGACGATCAGGCGTTCGAAGAACGATGGGGATTGTTCGAGCACACGGGTCAGCAAATCGGCTTTCAGAGCTTGGCCAAGCACCGCAAAGGCACCATCAATTTGCTCTTCGGGCGTGGCTTCGGATGATGGGGCCGGAAATGGGGTCTGTGGCTGATCTGCCGTTCTCGCATTGTCGGCGGTTTGATTGTAAAAATGGGCAAAGTCGGGATACCGCTTCAGCGTTTCCAGATTGATCCGCGCAGGCCGCGTGGCAAGCAAATCCCGGCCTGCTGTCGAGTAGGCAAAAACACCCCGTCTGGGGCTTTCGATCAGTCCAGCCTTTGACAAATAGAACTTTGCCCAATGGACGCGGTTGTAAAGCAGCCGTTGTTTGCCGCTGGGCAAAAGCTCGCTGGTTTCGCCTTCCGCGGCAGCGGTTAGGAAGGGCAGCATGAGGGCTTGGTAGCCCGGGAGGGTCATGCGTCGGGTTTGGCAGTCCCGCTGACCCAAGCGCAATCGGTTCACCCTTGCATCCGTGTTTCTGGGAATTTGTCGACGCCGCTCAATAAGCGCCTTTCTGGAACAGGAACGTCACGCCTGTTTTTGCGATGATGTAGATGTCGAGGCCCAGCGACCAGTTGTCGATATATTCGATGTCGCTCATCACGCGGTTTTCGATGTCTTGTTCGGCGATCGTGTTGCCGCGAAAGCCGCGCACCTGGGCCAGTCCGGTGATGCCGGGGCGGGCGCGGTGGCGGGCGGGGTAGCGGCGTACGACTTCTTCGTAGAGCTTGTTGGCGGCTTTCGCGCCATAGGCGTGGGGGCGGGGCCCGACCAGCGACATGTCGCCTTTGAGCACGTTGATCAGTTGGGGCAGTTCGTCGATGCTGGTGCGGCGGATAATCTTGCCCACGCGCGTCACGCGCGCGTCGCCTTTGGTAACCAGTTTGCCGGCATTCCGATCTTCGCTGGCTTGGTGCATGCTGCGAAACTTGTACATCTCGAACGGCTCGTTGTTGAATCCCAGGCGCTTTTGCCGGAACAGCACCGGGCCGGGCGATTCGATCCAGATGGCCAGCGCGGTCAGGACAAAGACCGGCAGCAGCAGAACGAGCGCGATGATCGACAGCACTTTGTCGAGCATCAGCTTGGCCAGCGCCTCAAGACCCGTGACGGGCCGGCGATAGATGTGCAGGCCGCGTGCCAGATTGGCGCTCGATTCGGGCGAGAAATTCAGGCTGTTGGGCGCAAAGGCAACCGACAGGCACACATTCACGTTTACCGCTTCCAGCCGTTCCTTGATCTGAAGGATACGATCCGATGGAGTCCAGGGCAGGTTCAGCACGACAGAATCGGTATTGCGGGATTTGATGTTCTTGATCAAGGGGTTGAAATTGGTCTCAATCGCGGTGCCGGGGGTGTCGGTATCGCGGGCCTTGGTACGCTCGTCATAGATCGAATCGATGATCGCCTCGGGTCCGCACTGTGCGGCGATCGTCGCGCGCAACATGTCTGCGCTGCCGCCTGCGCCATAAACCGCAATCCGTTGGCCAATCGCGCCGGTCAAGGTCAGCCGGCTGATGGCGCGTCGCGCCAACATGCCGATCAGTGCAAAAACCAGGGCGGCGATAACAAAGACAGCGGCAATCCACGGTAAGGCCCGCATCGGCATTTCGGCTGTGACGACCCATCCCGCGACAGCAATGATGCTGGCTTTGGTCCAGTCGATCAGGCGGCGGACAGGACCATCGAACCGGATCGCGCGCGCCTCGACCTGGCGATGATGCCAGGTGATCATGGCGAACAGCGCAGCCCCAGAAAAATCCCAGGATCGCCTTGCCAGGAAAATGGGTGCACGTGCAGGCGACCGAAATTACCCCCGCCAGCGCGACCACATCGATGATCAGCAAAACCTCGAGCACCGAGCGCGATTCAAAACTGCGCAACAGCGGCGTGGCGTTGTCCGGTTGGAGGCTATGATCAAAAATCATGCAAGCACCTGGCGGTTATTTCCACGGGGGCGGTCGCGACCCTGGCCAAACGATCTGGCCGAGCCCGGGCTGTTGCGAAGAACTGACCGCGATGCACACGTTCCGCGGGTTGGCTGCCAAACCTGTCAGCCGAGGATCGCCGCATATTCGGGGATTCGTTTCAGGCGTTCGTGAATGACTTGCGGGTTCACGTGCAACAGAACGGTGGCGTGCCAAATTTCCAGCAGCAGGTCACCGATGATCTGCTCGGCCCTTGCTTCTGACCAATATGGATCATACGCGCCGAAAACCAGAGGATATTGATCGCGCCGGCGAGCGTCATCGGGAGCGGACAGCACGTCGACCACGCCATTTTGTGCATCGATGCAAATGATTGCGTCGCGGATGGCAATGGGCGGTTCGCTGGCGGCCATGGTGCGTCTCGTGAAAAATGTGTTGTCAGAAATATTTTGGGTAAATCAATTCGGGGTCCAAAACCGAAATGATCATGGATTTGAAATCGCCCATTTTGCTGAAATGATCGCCGTGGCGGCACGACCAAAAGAAAAAGAAACGGGGTTCAATTCCATAGCTGACATAGGTCGCGCGCCCAGTGCGCCGCGCCCACAACACATGCAGGCAATGACATTTGTTGGAGGCACGCTCGCGATAGGCACACAAGCGCAGCAGCGTATCGTCTTGCTCGGCAATTTCAAAACCTGACTGTATCAATTCGTTACGTACAAGTTGGTACACATTGAGAGAAGGGGCACCTACAATCATGCCTTTGTTCAGCCAAGGCATCTTGAGAATTTAATGACTGAAACGCTGGCGATTGGTTTTATACATGTTCTGCACCCGAGATTTTTCTGTCTTGGTCGCGCGAATTATACGATCAAGGCTGAATCGCGAACTGCCTTGTTTTTGCAACTTACCCAAATTTAATCCATTTCCGTTGCGATCATCTCGCCAGGTCCTTGCGGCCGGAAAATGGCATGAAAGCGCGCATACGCCAGTTTGCCGGATGGACAGGGCCCCGTCGATCTGGTCTTGGCCGCCCGACAGATTTTGGCGGAGCAAGACCGGTGACACATTTGCGGCAGCGCGCGATCGGCGTGCTGGGGATTACATTCCTTGCGTTGCTGGTATCTGCCGGCGTCCGGTCGGCACCGTCTGTGCTGATGGTTCCGCTGAACCTGCATTTCGGCTGGGACCGGGCGACGATTTCGGCGACTTCGGCGCTGGGGATCGTGCTCTATGGCCTGGTCGGGCCATTTGCGGCGGCGCTGATGATGTCGGTCGGCATCCGGCGGACAATGGCCGGCGGATTGTTGCTGATGGGGCTGGCGACATTGGCCAGCCAGTGGATGAGCCACAGCTGGCACTACATGGTGACGTGGGGCGTGCTGTCGGGATTGGGCAGCGGTGCAGTGGCCAATGTGCTGGGCGCGGCGGTGGTCGCGCGCTGGTTTGGCAAACGCCAGGGTCTGGCGATGGGCGTCCTGGCCGCCAGCACCGCCACCGGATCGCTCATTTTTCTGCCGGTATTGGCGTGGTTGACCAGCGCGGGGGCGTGGTTGCCCGTGGTGCGCGTGGTTGGCACAGTGTGCCTGATCCTTGTGCCGCTGGTGCTGTGGCTGGTGCCCGAACATCCGGGTGATGTTGGCGCGCGTCGGTTTGGCGAAAACCATGATGCAGCGGCACCTGTCGCAATGCCGGCGCGTGACGCTTTGGGTCTGGCGTTCGGTGCGCTGGCGCGTGCAACGCAGGTGCCGATGTTCTGGCTGTTGTTCGGTACGTTTTTTGTATGTGGGCTGACCACCAATGGTCTGGTCGGCACACATCTGATCGCGTTTTGTGGCGATCACGGCATCGCGCCGCTGGCCGCTGCGGGGTTGCTGTCGACAATGGGCCTGTTCGATCTGGTCGGCACCACGGCTTCGGGCTGGCTGACCGATCGATATGATCCGCGCAAGTTGCTGGTGGCTTATTATGGTTTGCGCGGGCTGTCGTTGATCGCGCTGCCGTTTTGCAATTTTGGTGCGGGCAGTCTGGCGCTATTTGCGGTGTTCTATGGGCTCGACTGGATCGCGACCGTGCCGCCGACCGTGGCTCTGGCTACGCGCAGTTTCGGTGCGCGCGAAGCGCCAGTGGTGTTCGGCTGGGTCAATGTCGGGCACCAGCTGGGCGCGGCGACGGCGGCGTTTGGCGCAGGGTTGGTGCGGCAGGAATTTGGCAGCTACAATCCGGCGTTTGTGATCGCCGGGATGTTTGGCGTCGCGGCCGGGTTGGTGCTGATCGCCCAGATTTCCATTGGCCCGCGTTATCAGCGGCACTACGGCTGAAGCGTGGCGGAAGCGATCGGGTTCGGAGGACAGATGAAGCGATTTTTTGTGATGGTCGCGCTTGGGTTGGCACCTGTCATCGCGATGGCCCAGGCCGCGAGTTCAAGGGTGCTGACACCGGCAGAGGCTCAATCCTTCGCAATGCTGGCGACCGCCAAGGAAAAAGCGGCAAGAGACCGCCTCAAGACCCTGTCCAAGGAACAAATTTATGCGGAGCTTCAGCATAATTTGTCTGACGTAACCAAGATCATCTATCAGCCGGGCTTTGGCGTCTATGTGGAATATACCGCAGCCGATGGTCAGGACCGCATGTGGTTTCCAGGCAATACGCGCGCTGTCAGGGGCTTATGGGGCGTGCGCGACCGTAATGGTGCCGCAAGGGTATGCTTTCACTATTTTAAATCGACCAATGTCGTGACTGGCGAATTTGAAAGCACCGAATGCAGTCCGCCTGAGCAGACACTGAGCGACGGAATCGTGATCGAAAAACGGCACGGCGACGTTTTCAACTTGTTGTCCGACCATATTCCCTATCGGAAAGCCGCGTTTGAAGTGCCCGCCTGGCCCTGAGCGCTCATATCATCACCGCTACAATCCGATCGTGGTGGCTGGCAAGATCCGGCACGGCCCAGTCTATGCGTTTGCCTTCGTCGTCATAACGGCGCAGCCGCACGGCTTGCGCAAACCACGGACGCGTTTTGAACACGGCGATTTCGTCGGCTGACATTGCACCGCCTTGCAAGGACAGGCTGAGCTTCGACGCGCTGGACAGCCCTTGCGTATAGCCGGGTTCGACCGCGCAGAGATAGCGCTTGGCCGCAACATGCAACCGCACGGGCTCGGTCACTTCCGGGCCGAACCAGCGCGCCAGAAATGCCGCTCCCAGTTCCTGGTGCCGCGCATCCTGGCCCAAGGCCTTGGCCATATTGCCGGCATCATCGATGAAATGGCCTATGTCGTGAAGCAAGGCTGCGACAATCATCGCATCGTTTTCCCCTGCTTCGATGGCAAGCTGTGCGCATTGTTCGATATGGCCGATCTGGGTCACTTCTTCGCCATAGCTGTGTGTGCCAAACCGGGCGATCAGTGCGGCAATCCTATCAAAGCGGGGGTCTGTCATGGGGTCTTTCGCGGTAGGCCGGTGCGCTGGGGTATAGCGAGACGTGGCCCCTGGCGCGATACACGCTTCGCTTTGTGACATGCCCGTCAGATATTTTGACCTGGGACTCGCCGTGGATTATCTGTCGCGAGCCCTTCACGTTGTCCCTGCACAAGGATATTCCATGCGTAACGCCCTGAAATTGTTAGTCGCTCTTGCTTCTGCCGGCGTGTCGACCGCGGCGTTTGCGGCTCCTGCGGATTATGGCGTGGTGGCGCGCATTTCCGGTGCCGATGGCGGCTGGGACTATGCCTCGGTCGATCCGGTGCGCGGCCAGTTGTATGTGGCGCGTGGCGATGCGGTGATGGCAGTCGATCTGGCCAGCGGCACAGTCAACAACCAGCTGGCCGCGGCGCAGCGCGCGCATGAAGTCCTGCCGATCGACAATGGCGCAACGCTCGTTGAAACCGATGGCACCAGCGGCATGACCCGTTTTCTCGATGCCAAGACGGGCGCGGTGATCACTGAAGTCGCCACCGGCAAAAAGCCCGACTATGCCTATCTCGATACTGCCACGGGCCTCGTCGTGGTGATGAACCCGGGCAGCAACGGCGTCGCGCTGATCGATCCCAAGACCCACGCGATAGTCCGCACAATTGCTGTGGCAGGTGGGCTCGAAGCGGGTGACAGCGATGCCAAGGGCCACGCATTCATCAACCTGGAGGAGGCGAACGCTCTGGCAGAGGTCGATCTGGTGGCCGGCAAGCTGTTGCGCACGATCCCGCTGACCGGTTGCGACGGGCCAACCGGGTTGGCGATTGTTGCCAAGGGAACCCGCGTGATGTCGACCTGTTCCAACGGCGTTGTCACCGTGGTTGATGCCGGCACCGGCAAACTGGTTCAGACTTTGTCGGTGGGCAAAGGTCCCGACGCGCTGATCGCCGACATGGTGCGCGGTCTGGCCTTTGTGCCAAGCGGTCGCGATGGCACGCTGACAGCGATTTCGTTGGCTGATCCGGACAAATTTGCCGTGGTTGCCACGATCCCGACGCAAGTGGGCGCGCGTACGGGCGCGCTCGATCCGCGCACGGGTAAAATCTATTTGCCCGCCGCGACGATGGTTCCCGGTGCAGCCGGCCAGCGCGCGACGGCCAAGCCCGGCAGTTTTGTCGTTGTGGTTGTCGCACCGAAAGCCTGATAGGGTCTGCGCAAAGGTATAGGGAGGCAGGCTGATGCGGGGTCACGGATGGTTGCTGGGTCTTGTCGCAACAGCATTGCTATCGGCCCGGCCTGCCATGGCCGAAACGCCTGCCACCCTGCCTGCGCTATCGCTGGATGCGCCACGCGATGCGGCGCATCCAGCCCGGCTTGAACAAATCCGCTATCCGTCAGCGGGGCTCAAGCTGCCCGCGCGTCTGTTCGTTGCAGCCGGCGCCGGGGTGCACCCCACTGTGTTGCTGCTCCACGGGTTTCCCGGAACCGAGCTCAATCTGGATCTTGCGCGCGTATTGCAGCGCGATGGGTGGAACGTGCTGGCGATCCATTATCGCGGCGTTTGGGGCGCGCCGGGTGCGTTCAGTTATGGCCATGTGGTGGAAGATGCGCATGCCGCGCTCGGCTGGCTGCGTTCGCCAGCGGCTGCGGCTTATGGCATCGATACTCAGCGGATCGTGGTGCTGGGCCACAGCATGGGCGGGTTCGCCACGGTCATGCTGGGGGACGATCGGCAGGTCGCGGGTTATGTGCTGATTTCGCCTGCCGACATGGTGCGCTGGACGATCGCCGCCACCACCAGCCCTGCCGACAAAGCCGAATTTGCGGACGATGCGAGCTATACCAATTCCAGCGTTGATGCGCTGGTGGCCGAGGCGCGCGCGCATGTCGACGATTGGCCCTGGGCCGGACGCGCCGCGCAGATGGCTCCGCGTCCGGTGCTGGTGATCACGTCGGACGATGGGATTGCCGCCAGTGGTGATGCCGCAGCGGCGGCGGCGACCCCAAACGGCCAGCATCCCGCAGTCATTCATATGACGACCGATCACAGTTACAACGATCACCGCACAGTGCTCTCGGCTGCGGTAGTCACCTGGCTCAACACCACCTTTCCCCGGCGCTGAGCCTGCACGGTGCTCGGCTGGACAGGGTTCCGGGCTTGGCATATGTAATCACACCATGTCCGATGAACAACAGGCCTCGTTGACGGCATTTCTGGCCGCGCATCCCGAAGTGGATTGTGTTGAAGCTTTCGTGTTCGACGTGGCAGGCGCGGTCAAAGGCAAATGGCTGGCGCGTGACAAGGCGCTGTCGGTCGATGCCAAGGGCTTGCCGATCCCGCTTTCGGTCTATGCGCAGGATGCCTGGGGCTGCGATGTGATGGAGGCGGGACTGGCCTTTGGCACGGGCGATCCCGATGGCACCGGCTTTCCGATTGCGGGGCGCTTTGCCAAAGTGCCGTGGCTGGCGGGCCATGTCGCGCAGGCTTTTCTGGATTTGCGGAATCGTGCGGGCGATCCGGCCGAGGCCGATCCGCGCGCTGCGCTCGCGACGATTGTGGCGCGTTATGCCGCTCGTGGCCTGACCCCGGTGGTGGCGGTCGAGCTCGAATTTTATCTGTACCGGCTGGAACACGGCGTTCCGGTGCCGCCCGATGGCGCAGGGGCCGCCAGTTTGCGTCGCAATGATACGCTATCGATCCACACATTGGCCGCGCATCAGGGGCTGATTGACGAAATCCTGCAATGTGCCCGCACGATCGGCATTCCGGCCGATGGCGTGATCAGCGAGGCGGGGCCTGGACAGTTCGAACTGAATATCCTGCATCGCCCCGATGCGCTCGCTATGGCCGACGATGCGATGCTGATGCGGAGGATCGTGCGGGGGCTGGCGCACAAGCATGGGTTTGGTGCGACGTTCATGGCCAAGCCATATGGCGAAGCGTCTGGTAGCGGAACGCATATCCACGCCAGCCTGAATGATTCGACCGGCACGAATGTTCTGGCCGACCCGGCAACCGGCGCGCCCGCGCCTGCGCTGTTCCATGCTGTGGCGGGGCTGGTGGCGGCCATGCCCGAAACAATGCTGGCCTTTGCGCCGAATGCCAATTCGTTTCGTCGGTTTCGGCCCGATGCCCATGCCCCGGTTTCGGCCGGATGGGGCCATGATGACCGTTCGGCCGCGATCCGTGTGATCGATGGCAGCACGGTGGGTGGTGGGGCCAAAGCCACCCGGATCGAACACCGCATTTCTGGTGCCGATGCGAATGCCTATCTTGCGCTTGGCGCCATGCTGGGGGCGATGCTGCAAGGCATCGAAGCCGGGGCCATGCCGCCGCCGCCGCAGGACCCGCGCGATCCCGCAGCGGGGGAGCGCTTGCCGGTGGAATGGGGTGTCGCCATCGACCGCTTTGCCGCATCGGATCGCGCTGCTGCGATTTTCGGGACACGGCTGCGCGACATTGTTGTTGCGTGCAAGCGGCAGGATCGCGCCGCATTCCTTTCGCACATCGATCGCTTCGAGTACGATACGTATCTGAACTTTCTTTAAGTCCCCTCAAGCGCTGGAGTCCCCGCCCGATGAAGATGATTGCCCTTGTCGCCCTCGCCGCGCTGGCGCCTGTTGCGGCGCACGCCGAAGATGTTGCTGCAGGTAAAGCTGTGTTCACCCAGTGCACCGCCTGCCATGCCTACAAAGCCGGGGCGGTTGGTGTTGCGGCCCCCAATCTCCATGGTGTGGTTGGTCGCAAGGCGGCGGCAACCCAGTTCTCGTATTCGGCTGCGCTCAAGGCATCCAAGCTGACCTGGGACGCGGCGACGCTGAATACCTTTCTCAAGGCACCCGGCAAGCTGGTACCGGGCACGCGCATGGTGATCGCGGTGACCGACGATACGAAGCGTGCCAACCTGATCGCGTATCTCGCTACGCTGAAATAAGCGGTGCGACGCGCCGCAGGATTGCGGCCTCGATAATGAAAAGGCGCCGTTCTTGTTGAACGGCGCCTTTTTCATCAGCCCATCGTTGGAATGACGAAGGCATTGCCAGCGACAGTGCCGCCGGTATCAGGCCAGCGCTGGGTCACGACTTTGGTCTTGGTGAAGAAGCGGATGCTTTCGGTGCCATATTGATTGTGGTCGCCAAACGCGCTGCGCTTCCACCCGCCGAAGCTGTGATACGCGATCGGCACCGGGATCGGCACGTTGATGCCGACCATGCCAACCTCAACAGTATCGACAAAGCGCCGCGCCGCGCCGCCATCGCGGGTGAACAGCGCGACACCGTTGCCGTATTGGTGTTGTGTGGCCAAGGCGATGGCTTCGTCGAGCGCCTCGGCACGGACGATTTGCAGCACCGGGCCAAAGATTTCTTCCTGATAGGATTTCATCGAGGGGGTCACGCGGTCAAACAGCGTGGGCCCGACGAAAAAGCCGTTTTCATGGCCTTGCAGTGTAAAATCGCGGCCATCGACTACCAGTTCGGCGCCTTCGTCGACACCCGTGTCGATATACGACAGGATCTTGGCCTTGTGCTGGGCGGTCACCACCGGGCCGAAATCGGCCTCGTGGTCGTTCGATACGCCGACGCGCAACTTGGCGATCCCGGCGATCAACCGGCGGCGCAACTCCTCGGCGGTGGCTTCACCTACGGGCACGACAACCGGCAGTGCCATGCAACGCTCGCCTGCGGAGCCATAAGCGGCACCCAGGATATCGTTGACCGCAGAATCGAAATCGGCATCGGGCATCACGATGCCGTGGTTCTTGGCCCCGCCCATCGCCTGCACCCGTTTGCCGTTGGCGGTGCCGCGCGCATAGACCGCTTGCGCAATGTCGGAAGATCCGACGAAACTGACGGCTTTGACATCGGGGTGATCGAGCAGGGCATCGACCGAAACTTTGTCACCGTGCACAACTTGCATCACGCCATCGGGCAACCCGGCTTCGGCCAGCAATTCGGCCAGCCGCACCGGCACGCTGGGATCGCGTTCAGAAGGCTTGAGGATGAAAGCATTGCCGGTGGCCAGCGCCGGAGCCATCATCCACAAGGGGATCATCGCGGGGAAGTTGAACGGGGTAATCCCGGCACAGACACCGAGTGGCACGCGCAGCGAATAGACATCGATGCCCGGCCCGGCGCCGTGGGTATATTCGCCCTTTTGCAGATGCGGCACGGCGCAGCAGAATTCGACGACATCGAGCCCGCGCTGAATATCGCCCCGGGCATCGGGCACTGTCTTGCCATGTTCGCTCGCCAGCAGTTCGGCCAGGCTATCCATGTTCTGTTCGATCAGATCTTTGAACTTGAACAGCACACGCGCCCGGCGTTGGGGGTTCATTGCCGCCCAGCCGACTTGCGCCTCTTTTGCGGCCGCCACTGCCGCAGCGACATCGCCTGCGCTGGCCAACCGTACC
>CAIPWG010000005.1 GCA_903868655.1 uncultured Sphingomonadales bacterium | reverse complement strand
TTGAAGCCGATGTCAGCCGCGCACAGTTTGAACAGTGGATCGCGCCCGATCTGCAGCGTATTGCCGAAACGGTCGATGCCGCGCTGGCCGATGCCGGGCTTGCCCCCGATCACATCGACCATGTGTTTCTGACCGGCGGGTCATCGCTGATCCCCGCAGTGCGCGATCTGTTCGTACGCCGTTTTGGCGAAAGCCGTATCGCCGATGGCGGTGAATTGACGTCGATCGCGCATGGTCTGGCACTGATTGGCCAATCCGACGACCTCGATCAATGGGCCGCCTCGGCCGAAGCTTAGCGCGTGGCGCTGGCCAGATGCGGAAGATGGCCGGGGTTGAACACCTGGCTGCCGATCGTGTCGAGCGCGAGCCGATAGCTTTTGACCACGAGTGCAAACACCGAAGGATCAATACCCCGCCCGGTGATCACATCCCACGTCACATTAACCGAATGATCTGCCCCCACCGTAACCGCGCCAAACCGGTTGTCGCGCACAAAAGCCGCAGCCGCTGCCGCATCAAATGGCTTTTCCGGAACAAAGCTGGCGCTGAATTGCAACGATTGGCACCCGGCGTGGCTGATTTCGTTGCAGTCATAAAACACGATCTGGGTCGCCCAGCCGCCGATGCTGGCCTGAACCAGCGGATCGCCGCTATCATCATGGGTGAGCACGGCGCTGTGACCCGCGGCATTCAGCGCGGCGGCAACCGTGGCGGGCTCTGCAGCGGCAATTCCGGCAGACGCATCGGCCAGCGCGGGTGCAGCAAAACCTGCACACAGCGCCAGCGGCAACATGCAACGGACAATCGGAGCGAACACCGACTTCATGGGACATCCTCGTACATTTTTTTATATGTACGGAACGTCTCACAAACGACAGCATGCGGCAAGCTCGGATTTTTCCCGGTTTAGCGCAGATAATCGACCAGTGCGCGGCCCATGTCGGGAAACGTCACACTGCTCATGTGCGTGCCGGGAATCACCGCGCGGGTCGCGTTGGGTAAAGCCTGTGTCAACCGGTCGGCTGATCCGTTGTCCTGATCCTTGTCGCCACACAGCACCAGCGTGGGCATTGCGATCGCGGATAGGGCTTCGGGGGCGGTGTCTTCCATCGTACCCAGCAGCAGCCGCACCGCAGCGCGATCCGTTGCCGATGTCTTGAGAAACTGTTGCGCCAAATAGGCCGGATCGCCCGGACGGATCGTGCCGAAACGGTCGATGACGTCGCGAAAAAAGTCCTGCCGCTTGTTCCAGCCGGCCAGCCCTTCGAGCCCCATCCCGGCCAATACCAGACGCCGCGGCGCAAGCCCCCGGATGACGCTGCGCGCCGCGGTGCGCGCGCCAAGCGAAAACCCGACAAGATCAAAATCATCGATCTGGTAATGCGCCACCAGAGCCGCGAGATCCAGAGCCAGTACATCGGGAGGATAGGCCGCTGCGTCATGCGGCGCGGCGCTTGCCCCGTGCGCGCGCAAATCCGGCATCAGGCAGGCAAACCCGGCCTCTGCCAATTGCGCGGCCGTGCCATAACGCAACCAGTTGACCTCGGCCGAGGAAAACAGTCCGTGCAGCAGCACGACCGGGCGCCCTTCACCCAAGCGGGTCAAAGCAAGCGGAGCGTTATCAAATCCGGGAAACGTTTCTGTCGTAGTCATGCACAAGGCAGTACCCGTTTATGCCAGCAGCTTGTAGCCTGAAATCAGCAAGACAAGCGCCAGTACGGGTCGCAAGGCATGGTCGGGCGAGCGCGTGGAAAGCAGGCTACCCAAGACCACACCGGGCAAGGAGCCGATCAGCAAGTTGACCAGCAGCGCTGGATTGACATCGCCGATCACCCAATGCCCCAGCCCTGCGATCAGCGTCAACGGCACCGCGTGGGCTATGTCGGTGCCGACAATGCCCGAAATGCGCAACGAGGGGTAAATCAGCAGCAGCACAGTCACACCCATCGCACCTGCCCCCACCGACGACAGCGTGACGGCTGTGCCGAGCACGATACCCAGCAAAACCGTCGGTATTTGCGTGTTGCGCGCAGGCTGATGGTCTGCACGCATCGACAGGCGCACCAGCTGTTTCTGAAACAGCGTTGCAAAGGCTGTGAGGATCAGCATCACCCCAAGCGACGTCAAAATCGTATGATTGGCCGAGGCCGGAGGATGGCCCATGCGTGACAGCGCGATCAGCGCGACCACCGCTGCCGGTACGCTGCCCGCAGCAAGACGCCGTACGATCGCCCAATCAACCGTGGCGCGCGCACCATGGACCAACGTGCCAACCAGCTTGGTGGTTGACGCAAACAGCAGATCGGTTCCGACAGCCGTTGCGGGGCTTACGCCAAACAGCAACACCAGCACCGGCGTCATCAGCGAGCCACCACCAACCCCGGTCAGGCCGACCAGAAATCCCACCAGCAATCCGGCAAAGGCATGAAGAGCATCAAGGTGCGCCAGCATCACAAGTCCTGAGCAAGCAGCGGAGTCAAAATGAACTGATTGCTGCATCGACATAGGCGGCAACGTTGCAACACCGCAATGCCACAGCGCACAATGTCTCCTTTGCGGCCTGGGATTATACCTATGCATCAGCATGCTATCCCTCAACCTGGTTTGCCCAAGAACGACCCGCGCTTGCCGCACTCGATAAGGCGATGTAGATTATTCACCATGATTTGCCCGCTCGAGACGAACTGGTGGAACGAACGACGGCACCGTCGGCTGCCACATGTCTACGCCGGTTGGGGCCTTGCCGCGATCATCGCAGGCCTGATCACGATGCCGTATCCAACCCGCGCTGCAACAGCAGCTGCATTCAATGCGACTGCCGTGCAACCACTCAAGTTCGGCACACTGGTCACGGCAAGCGGCGGATCGCGAACGGTTGCCACCGATGGTTCGACCACGAACAACGGGGTTTTCCCGTTGGGGGACAGCACCAGCGGCCCGGCTGAATTCACCATGACCTATCGTCGCGCGCCGGGCGATCTGCTCAGTTATCTGCTGATTTTCCAGTTCAGCCTGCCGGCACCGCCCATTGAGGCGATTAGCGGCATCCAGGGCAGTCTGTCGGGATTCACCACCGATTTACCCGGTGTGCCGACTTTGCAACCGGGTCAGACCGCAATTTACGTGCTGCCCAACTGCATGGCGGCGAGCTGTTCGGTCACGTTCCATGTGGGCGGCACGCTGACCATCACCCGCAGCAGTGGCGGCGGAACATTGAACTTTCCGCTGACGTTGCTGGCCACGATCACGACGGTGCTGGGATGACGGGATGGCA
>CAIPWG010000004.1 GCA_903868655.1 uncultured Sphingomonadales bacterium | reverse complement strand
CGCAAGTCCATGCCCAAGCCATTTTTGCCGCTCATGGGTGAAACCACGCTGTTTGCGGCAACGGCTTTGCGGTGTGGCAAGGACGCGGGCTTCGGCGATCCGGTCGTTGTCGCTGGCGCTGCGCATGTGCCGCTTGTGGAAAGCCAGTTGCCGTTTGCTGGTACCAGCACGATTATTGTGGAGCCGGAGGCGAAGAACACTGCGGCCGCGATTGCACTGGCTGCGGCCCGGCTTCCTGCGGATACGATCATGCTCGTGTGCCCCAGCGATCATCACATTGGCAACATCGCGGCGTTTCAGGCGGCGGCGCGGAGCGCTGCTGCACTGGCCGCGCAAGACTGGCTGGTGTCGTTCGGGATTGAGGCGACCGCGCCCGAAACCGGCTTCGGTTACCTTAAGCACGGCGAAGCGATTGCCGGGTCTGATGGATTTCAGGTCGCGCGGTTTGTTGAAAAACCCGATCTGGATCGCGCGCGGGGGTTTCTGGCCGATGGCGGCTATTCGTGGAATGGCGGCATCTTTGCCTTTCGCGCCGGAGCGTTTTTGGACGAATTGTCGGCCCATCGCCCGGATATTGCCGAAGCGGTGCGTGCGTCCGTAGCCAAAGGCCACGATGAGGGTGCCCGTTTTCACCCCGATGCTGAGGCGTTTGCTACGATCAAGGGCGAATCCGTCGATTATGCCGTCATGGAAAAGACCGCGCGTGCCGCGATGGTGCCGGTTTCGATGGAATGGTCGGATATCGGCAATTGGCAGGCGCTGCATGATGCCGTGCCGCATGATGCGGACGGCAATGTCGTGCGCGGCACGGTTGAACTGAAGGAATGCCGTAATGTGCATGTCGAAACCGACGGGCCGCGGGTTTCGGTGGTGGGTGTGGAAGGTCTGATCATCGTTGTCGATGGCAATGAGGTGTTGGTCACCACACCCGACGGCGCGCAACTGGTGGGCAAATTGCAAGGGGCTATCAATCAGTGAGCGCCTTGCCGATCCGCCTCGTGGACAAGCCCTGGGGCATGGATGTGCTGCCTGCACCGTTTGCTCCGGCACCAGGTCGGCGGATTGGCGAAATCTGGTTTGAACCGCCCGCGATATTGCCGTCGCTGTTGATCAAATATATCTTCACCAGCGAAAAGCTGTCGGTGCAAGTGCATCCCAATGATGCGCAGGCCGCTGCAGCGGGTGAACACGACAGCGGCAAAGAAGAATGCTGGCTGGTGATCCACGCCGAGCCCGGCGCAGCGCTGGGTGTCGGCTTCAACCATTCGATCGATCATGCGACAATGCGTGCCGCCGCGATCGATGGCAGTATCGAACAGTTGATGACCTGGTACCCGGTGCAGCCGGGCGATTTCTTTTATATCCCCGCAGGAACCGTGCACGCGATCGGTGCAGGTGTCGGCGTCATCGAAATTCAACAAAATTCCGATATCACGTACCGCCTATACGATTACGGCCGACCGCGTCCGCTTCATCTCGATGCCGGTATCGCAGTGGCACTTGGCGAGGTACACGACCGGGCGTTGCGACGCCATCTGCCCGATACCGGTACTGTGGAGCTGGCTGATGGGCGTTACTTTCAGGCGCACCGGATTGATGGCCTGCCCGATGCGGCGTTGCGGGCAATCTATGCTGGCCCCCTGTTGGTGTTGCCGCGCAGAGGCAGCGTGCGTGTCGCGGACACCGTACTGCACCCGGGCGAGTGTGCCGAGGCTTCGGGGCTTGACGCCATTGCCTTCGATGACGACGGTCTGGCGATCGTGGTCCGCGCCAAGGCCTGACCTCAACGGCTGCTGCGTGCAAAAGGACTGGTGACTATGAGTGGTCCGAATTCGACCCCGCTCGAAATTGCTTCGATTGTGGCGCAATTGCGTACCGTGCGGGAAAATTGGCGGCAGCTGCAAGGCCATGCCGGTGAATTCGGCGCGCATGGCTTTCCGTCGCGCCAAATGGTCAATCGCATTATCGATGATCTGTCGGCAGCGCTGTTTCCGTTGCGGCTTGGTCCATCCGAACTCACCGTGCGTGACGAAGATGAATTTGTTCGTCAAAGTCTGGAAGCGGTGCTGCCGATGCTGGCAAACCAGGTCCGCATGGAATTGTACTATGTGCGGCCGGAACGCGGATCTCAGGCCATCGAACGCGCGGTGAAAGCAATCGTCGAAGAGCTGGCGCTGCGGTTGCCTGCGATACGCAAATTGCTCGACAGCGATCTTGAGGCGGCATTCAACGGGGATCCAGCCGCGCGCAGTGTGGACGAAGTGTTGTTGTGCTACCCCGGCACGATCGCGCTGATCCATCATCGCATCGCGCACGAACTTTATCTGCTTGGCGCGCCTTTGGTGGCGCGCATCATGGCGGAAAACGCTCATTCGCGCACTGGTATCGATATTCACCCAGGCGCGTCGATCGGGCACAGTTTCTTTATTGATCATGGCACGGGGGTGGTGATCGGACAGACCGCAATCATCGGCGACCGGGTGCGGCTATATCAGGCGGTTACGCTCGGTGCGCGCAGCTTCACCACCGATGCCGAAGGACGGCTGCTGAATGAACCACGGCACCCGATCATCGAAGACGACGTGACAATCTATGCCGGGGCAACGGTGCTGGGGCGGATCACCATTGGCAAGGGATCGGTGATTGGCGGCAATGTCTGGCTAACCCGGTCAGTGCCTGCCGGCAGCCGGGTGCGCCAGACTCAACCGAGTATCAACATCGAGACTGCAGACCCCTGCGATCCTGCCGACTGGGTTGCGTTGTAAGGTCGGTGAACAAGGCCCCCAACGTATGCCAGGGGCCTTGTATTGATTAAGGCCGATGCCCTTCGTGTCCGCGATAGCCGTAGCCACCGTAATAGCCACGATGCGGGCCGCGATACGTTTGCCAGTACCAGTTGTGGTAGGGATAGGGGCGATAGGTCCATGCGCCGCCAATGAACACCCAAGGCTGGTACCAACCGGGCGCAGCGTAATAATACCCCGGATAGGAATAGGGGTAAGCAGGAGCCCCACCGCGCACCACATAGCCTGGCGGGCAGCCGGGGCTGGTCGCGTTATTTTCTGACGAGGCGACTGCAGCGCCAGTGCCGGCACCGACCACCGCACCGAATGCTGCGGAGCCACCGCTGTGTCGGCCACCCGCCGCACTGCCAATGATCGCGCCGAGCACGCCACCGATGATCGCGCCAGCCGCGACATCGCCATGTGATTTCACACAATATTGCCGCATCCACGTCTGTGCATCGGCAGCATAGCGGGCATCGATTGCCTGTTGCGCGCCGTAATCCGGCGGCGGGGCATAGCCCGGTGGCGGTGGCGGGGTCTGACCCGGACCATAGCCTGGAGGTGCCTGCGGCTCGGGCGGTACAGGTTGAGAATAGGCGTATCCGGGCGGAGGGGGTTGATTGGGGTCATAACCCTGCGGCGGCGGCTGATTGGGATCATAACCGGGCTGCGGCGTCTGATAATTACCATAGCCGGGCCGTGGTGCCTGATTGGTGTCGTAGCCAGACTGCGGTGGGTAAGGCTGCTGGTTTTGCGCGTTTGCAGCCACAGAGCCGAACACCATCGACATGACCGCGATCGCGGCGACCCCGGAGTGTTGGCGAAGACGGGCGGGTGGTCTCATGTTCAGTCCATCCCTTGTGCGGTCGAGCCTTGCGACGAAACAGGATTCCGACGCGATCTCAGCCGCTGGTGTAAGGGGCTGGACCTGAACAGGGGATGATTTTTGGCGATGCCTGCGCTGGAGACAGATTGTTACGCGCTTGAGGCGGTTGCTGAGCCCGATTTTACAAGACGAAATCGCTGCTTGCCAGGCTGAACACGTTTTTGAGCGTGATCATGACGTCGGCAATCCCTGTGCCCGTCGTGTCGGCGGTCAGGGTGACGCCTGAACTGGTGACGTCATAGCGCACTTCGCCGGCGTGGCCATCAAACGCTGCAGTGCCGATGAACGTCATATGCCCACCAGCCGGCAGATGGGCGTCAAATGCCGACAAATCGATTACATCGTGGGTCCCTGCGCGAAATCGCTGAATGGAATCGGCAGTGGCAGTCGTCAGCCCCCCGGTGTGCCCCGGAGAAAAGACAAAAGTATCGTTACCTTTCCCTCCGACCATGATGGTGCGACCGGTTCCAGCATTGATGACATCTGTACCCGAACCGGCAGTGAGTGTGCTCGTGCCCGAACCGCCGTTGATCGTGACATTGCCTGGCCCGCCAAAAATGAAATTTGTTCCCGCGCCGGCGGTCAACACATCATTGCCGGGGCCACCATAGATCACCGTTTTACCCGGACCGGCGGTAATAATGTCGTTGCCGGAAAGGCCGACCAGCAACTGTTTTCCATTGCCGCCTTGCAAAACGGGGTTGGCAGCGGTGGCATAATAGACCGCTGAACCGGTGAAGAACGTGAAATTGCCGTTGATGTCAAAGGTGATCGGTTGGTTCTTTGCACCAAACGCGTTCAGCCCCAGCACAAATACCGAACCTGACAGCCCCGAAAGATTGTGGGCTTGCAGAATGAACGAATCCAGTGGCATCCCCGCAAGCGCGATCCCGGCACCGCTGAAACCGACCACGGAAAAATTCATCTCTCCCACCAGAGCCTTGCCGACATAGGCATCGAGCACCAGCGTGTTGTGGGCATCGGACACGCTG
>CAIPWG010000003.1 GCA_903868655.1 uncultured Sphingomonadales bacterium | reverse complement strand
GCTGCGACAGCCCGTCACCCCGGCTCATGTCCGAGATAACGCATGGCGGGGCCATGCCGGTGCATGCACACCTTTTTCGATGCACCTCGAAAAATGTCTATACATAATGATATGGTCATGGCAGCTTTGCGAAGGGCATTGGCAGGGAATGTGTGTTGGCACAGGACACAAAGGCACAGGGCACAGTCGTGCGCGCATCTGCGCTGATCGCGGTGCCGTGGGCCAATGGTGGCGGGGACACCAGGATCATCACCGATACTGAGCGGTTTCGGCTGAGTCTGGCAACGATCGCAGGGGAAGGGCCCTTTTCGACTTTTCCCGGGCTGATACGGCATTTTGCATTGGTTGAGGGGAAAGTTGAACTGTCGCTGGCAGCTCATGCGCTTGACGCGACAGCGCCACCGCTGACATTCGCCGGAACTGTGGCAGTTTATGCCACACCGCTGAACGGGCCAGCCCTGGCTTTGAACCTCATGGTACCTGTCGACCGCGCGCCTCTACGCCTCGAACGGTGCGAAGGCGCAGCCGGGATGGATGTGCTGGCGGTGTTTGCGATCGAGCCGGTCATAGCGGCTGGCATGGCTATGGCTGCCCATGATACGCTGTTCCCAACCGGGCCGGTGGATGTCTCGGGCCGGGCGTTGGTGGTGCGATGATCCGCGCCGTTGCGCTCGTTTTGCTTCTGCTCGGTGGGTGCTCCGGCGCGACCCCCAAAAACGATGCGCAGGAATTGGTGATCGGTACCGAGGGTGCCTATCCGCCATGGAATTTTACGCGCGCCAATGGCAGTCTTGGCGGGTTTGAGCCTGAATATCTGGCAGAGTTGTGCGCGCGGTTGCACCGGCATTGTCGGATGGTTGCCATGGATTGGGATGGCATGATCGGCGCGTTGCAAGCAGGCAAGATCGACCTGATTGCCGATGCCGTGCAGATAACCCCGGAACGCGCTACAGTGCTGGCGTTTGGGCGTCCGTATGCTGTCACAACCGGGGTGATCGCCACTTTGCGGGGAGGGACGCTGACCGGCTTGCCCGATCGGGGGGCAACCATGGACATCGATCAGCATGGCGCAACGTTGGATGCGATGACCGCGCGGTTGCGCCAGGGCCTGGCAGGTAAAGTCATCGGGGTCGAACTGTCTGGGGCGTTTGACAATTTTCTTAACCAGACTTTCGCAAACAGCGCCGGCCCCGGCCTGACCATCCGTTATTACCGAACGATGGGCGAACGCGATCTCGATCTTTTGAACGGGCGGATCGATGCCACGCTGGAAGATGAGTCCTATATCCGTCCGCTGCTTGCCACACCTGATGGCGCGACGCTGGTGATGGCCGGGCCGCGCATGATCGGCGGATCGATGGGGCGTGGTGAAGCGCTGGCGTTTCGGCTGGGCGACAAAGCCTTGCGCGCAGAATTTGATCGGGTGATTGGTGAAACGCTGGCCGATGGCACGGTCCGGCGGCTTGGCCTGAAATGGTTTCGAATGGATGCTTCGCCCGCGGTGACGCGCTGATGCCTGCCTTGCTGGGGTTCGGCGCAGAAGGCTGGGGCTGGGCGCTGCTGTCGGGTGCGGCGCTGACATTGGCGGTAGCGTTGACCGCGATGGCGATCGGCACGGTGCTGGGTGCGGCATTGACGGTGGCGCAAGTGTCACGCTGGCCTTGGCTGACGCGTTCGGCGGCGATTTATGGCCTTGTGCTGCGCGGAGTGCCGGAATTGCTCGTGGTGCTGCTGCTTTATTTTGGCGCGCCGGGTCTTTTGGCAGAAGTGGCAGCGCTATTCGGCCTGCCCGCACCGGGATCACCACCCGCATTTCTGACCGGCAGTCTGGCGATCGGGCTGGTATCGGCGGCCTATCAGGCCGAAGTGTTTCGCGGCGGCTTGCTGGCTGTGCCGCGCGGCCAGATCGAGGCGGCGATGGCCGCGGGAATGGGTCCGTTCACGCGGTTTCGCCGGGTGATTGCCCCGCAAGTGTTGCACCGTGTACTGCCACCGCTGGGCAATATCTGGCAGTTCAATTTAAAGGACTCGGCCTTGGTGTCGATCACCGGGCTTGCCGAATTGATGCGGGTCAGTCTGGTCGCGGCGGGATCGTCACGGCAACCGTTTTTGTTTTTTGCGGCTGCCATGGCGCTGTATCTGGTGCTGACGAGCGTCAGTTCGGCAGCTTTTGGCCTGCTTGAACGACGTGGTAACCGCTGGGCGGGCGCGCGATGAACGATGAAATCGTCTTTCTGAGCAGCACAGCGTGGGTGATTGTGCGGGCTTTGCCGATCACGCTGGTGCTGGCATTGGCCAGCGCGATCGGCGCGACTGGGCTGGCTGGGGTGCTGGTGGTGATGCAACAGTCGCGTTCGCTGCGCCCGCTGGCAAGACTGTGGATATTTGTCTTTCGCGGCACGCCGCTGCTGTTGCAGATGTTCATGGTTTATTACGGCGTGGCTGCGCTTGGGCCGATCCGGCATGGCGTGTTGTGGCCGCTGTTTCGCGATCCGCTGTTTTGCGCATGGCTCGCGCTGACGTGCTGTTGCTCGGCCTATATCGCTGAAGTGCTGCGCGCGGCGCTGGCCTCTATTCCATCGGGCCAGATCGAGGCAGCGCTGGCCTGCGGCATGGGCAGTTGGACGCGGGCGCGCCGCGTGATCGTGCCGCAGATGGTGCGGCTGGCTTTGCCCGCTTATGGCAATGAAATTGTCATGATGGTCAAATCCACCTCACTCGCCAGCACCATTACGGTGGTCGATGTGACCGGCGTCGCGCAACTCGTCATCGCGCATTCGTATCGTACGCTCGATGTGTTTTGTCTGGCTGCGGCGGTCTATCTGGGTCTGACGGGTGGATTGACAGCGCTGTTGCACCGGATCGAACGCAGATTTTTGCAGGAGACGCCGCGATGACCGAACCCGTGCTGCGCGCGCGCGGCATCACCAAAAGCTTTGCCGGACGCATGGTATTGGGCGGGATCGATCTCGACGCGCATCGTGGCGATGTGGTGACGATCCTCGGGGGCAGCGGATCGGGCAAGAGCACGTTTTTGCGCTGTCTCAACTTGCTCGAATTGCCCGATGCCGGTTCGATCGCAATTGGCGGCATGCCGGCACCGCTGGCTCACGATGGCAAGGGACGCGCCCGCATTGCCGATCCGCGCGCGTTGAATGCCCTGCGCGCGAAAACCGCGATGGTGTTTCAGAATTTCAACTTGTGGTCGCACATGACGGTGCTCGACAATATCGTGGCGGCGCCAGTCAATGTGCATGGCATGCTCCGCGCCGAAGCAGTCGAGCGCGCGCATGGTCTGCTGGCCAAAGTCGGCATGGCGGGGTTTGCCGGGCACTGGCCGCGCCAGTTGTCGGGCGGGCAGCAGCAACGTGTGGCGATCGCGCGCGCACTGGCGACCGATCCCGATCTGATGCTGTTTGACGAGCCGACCTCGGCGCTGGACCCGGAGATGGTCGGCGAGGTGCTGGACGTGATGAAGACCTGGAGGTGACCGCCGAGCAGATCGTACAGATCGAAGGGCGCCAGCATTTCTGGCATGAAGGCCGGCATATCGGCCTGGTGGCAGCCAGCCAGTTGCTCAACCGCCCGGCCGGGCAAAGCGACGAAGCCAGCCTGCG
>CAIPWG010000002.1 GCA_903868655.1 uncultured Sphingomonadales bacterium | reverse complement strand
GCCTTGCCAATCCACAGCGCCAGTCGAGCCCGCATGTCCATTCGGTCGTGTCTTCGCCCGATGGCCGCTATGTCTTTGCGCAAGATTTGGGGGCCGACCGGATCTATGCCTATCGCTATAATTCTGCGCATCCGGAAACGGCGCTCGCAGCGGTCAAGGATCAGCCATTTGTCGATATGCCGGCTGGTTCCGGCCCACGCCACATGGTGTTTTCGCCCAGCGGCCGCCAGGCGTATGTCACGCTCGAAATGGTGGGTGAAGTCGCGGTGCTCGATTATGCCGAGGGGCATCTGACTGTGCGTCAACGGGTGCCTCTGGCTCCATCGGGCTTTCAGGGCAGCGTGGGGGCAGCCGCGTTGCACTTTTCGCCCGATGGACGGTTTTTGTCGGTGACCGACCGCGGGACAGACAATTGCCTGGTGACATTCGCGGTATCGCCGGCCGATGGGGCGCTGCGTCAGGTCGATCGCCGGTCGGTCGAGGGGCTGGAACCGCGTGAATTTGCCTTTTCTCCCGATGGGCGTTTCGTGTTGGTGGCCAACCAGCGCAGCCACGCCATCATCGTATTCCGACGCGATCCTGCGACTGGTGTAGTCGGCGAACGTGTCCAGACTCTGCCGATCGACCAGGCGTCGAATATCACATTTGTGACCCCTGTGCGGGCGCGGTAAGCGGATCGCGTGGCGTAGAGCAGGTATGCCGCATGACAGTCAGCCCGCATTTTCGACAGATCGGCATAATCGGAACGGGCCGTGTTGCGGCAGCTCTGGCACGTGGTTTCGCCGTCCATAGCGTCAATCCGGTGTGCGTTCTGAGTCGATCGCAGCAACGGGTTGCGGCGTTCAGTAACGAGATCAGCGGCACGGGCGTTGTCGAGGACAACGCGGCATTGCTGGCCCAGTGCGATGTGATCGCAATTGCGGTGGCGGACGATGCGCTTGCAACGGTGGTGGCCGGTCTGGCGCAAACCAAGACTTCCGTACGCAGCGCGCCGTTCGTATTCCATGTCAGTGGGCGCAGCGGCGTGTCAATATTGGCGCCGCTGGCGGTGCTTGGCGCCGAGATCGCGGCAATCCATCCGGTGATGACCTTTACTGGTGATGGTGAAAGCGAAGTGCGCCGCATGGCAGGTGCGCGCTTTGCCGTGACCAGTGGCAGTGCCGTGGCAAAGACCATGGCGGATCAAATTGTTAGGCTGCTCGGCGGTGTGCCGGTAGAAATTGCCGAGCAGCATCGGGCGTTGTATCATGCCGGCCTTAGTCATGCGGCAAATCATCTGGTGACATTGCTCGCAGGATCGACCCGCGCCCTCGCAATGGCCGGGGTTGATGATCCGGCGGCATTGCTGGGGCCATTGGTTCGCGCGGCGCTGGAAAACAGCCTGGCACATGGTTTCTCGGCACTTTCAGGGCCGCTGCGGCGCGGCGACGTTCAGACCATCAGGCAACATCTGGATGCGTTGACGCGCGATTGCCCCGAACTGGTGCCTGCATATCGCACCATGGCGCTGGGTACGCTCGACGAATTGGCTCGGTCAGGCGCGGAACCGGCGCCAGACTTGCGCGCCGTGCTTAGTGACCCGCCGCTTGCGCCAGACCCGCTACCCCGATCACGCCGGTCACAATGATCTGCACCCCAACGCAGAGCAGCAGAAATGCGACCAGCCGCGACATCACGCGGGCTCCACCATGACCGAGCAGCGCGGTAATGCTGTCCGAAGAGCGGTAACAAACCCAGATCATCAGCGCGATGGCCGCTGCCGCCAGGCTCAATCCCCCGAAAAACCCGAGCGGCGCAAAGCCAGTAGTGGGGCGTTGCGATGATAAAGCGATCGCCACCGCGATTGTGCCAGGACCCGTGG
>CAIPWG010000001.1 GCA_903868655.1 uncultured Sphingomonadales bacterium | reverse complement strand
GACCCGCGCTTGTGTTGATCGACGAACTTGCGCACACCAATGCTCCGGGTAGCCGCCACGACAAACGCTACCAGGATGTCGAAGAAATTCTCGACGCTGGTATTGACGTCTACTCGACACTCAATATCCAGCATCTGGAAAGTTTGAATGACGTGGTCGCATCGTTCACGCGGGTGCGCGTGCGCGAGACGCTGCCCGACCGTGTGCTCGAACAGGCCGAGCTGGAAATCGTCGATCTGCCGCCCGACGAACTGATCGAGCGGTTGCGCGACGGCAAAGTCTACGTGCCCGAAGAAGCCAGCCGCGCACTGGCGCATTTCTTTTCCAAGTCCAATCTATCAGCCCTGCGCGAACTGGCCTTGCGCCGCGCGGCGCAAGCGATCGATGCGCAAATGCTCGATCATGTGCGCGCGCATGCGCTGGGCGGCAAATGGGCCGCGGGCGAACGCCTGGTCGTTGCCGTATCCGAACACCCAGGGGCCGCTGCGCTGGTGCGCGCAGCCAAACGCATGGCCGATGCCCTGGGCGCGTCATGGACTGCCTTGCACGTCCAAACCACGCGCGATCTGGGCTTTAGCGAAAGTGAAACCCGGCAATTGTCGGCCACGCTCGAACTTGCACAGCATCTGGGCGGGCAGACTGCCGCAATCCCGGCAGAGTCGGTTACGGAGGGGCAGGCCACGTTTCTCGATGAATCGCGCGCCACACAGCTGATTGTTGGCAAAGCCGCGCGTTCGCACTGGCATGAATGGCGGCATGGATCGGTTGTCGACAACATGGTGCGCCACGCATCGGGCGTTGCAGTGCACGTGCTGACGCTGGACGACCTGGCCGAGCGGGTTCGTCCCGGACCGCTGCAACGGCTGCGTAATGATCGTTGGGGCAAACCGGGCGGTTATGCGAATTCGCTTATGCTGGTTGCCCTGGTGACCCTGCTTGGCCATTCGATTTCTGCATTGGGCAATGTGACCAATATTGCTCTGCTTTACCTTTTGCCGGTGCTGGTGGCCGCCACCCGCTATGGTTTGCGCACAGGGTTGATTACCGGGCTTGCCTCATCGCTGGCGTACAATTTCTTTTTCATTCCGCCGATCTACACTTTCACCATTACCGACCCGCAAAACCTGATCACGGTGCTGGTGCTGATGGGCATTGCTGTCCTGGTCAGCCAGATGTCGTCGCGTGTGCGCGATCATGCCATGCTGGCCCGCCAAAGCGCGGCGCAGAACAGCGCACTTGCTGGATTTGCGCGACAATTGACCGCGATTGCCAGCGAAACCGAGCTGGGTCAGGTGCTCTGCGCAGAAGTGGCGCGAATGCTCGATGTGCGCGCCGTGCTGATGTTGCTCGATAACGGCGCGTTGGTGGTGCGCGCCGCAATCCCACCCGAAGACCGCTTGGAAATGCTCGAACATGCTGCCGCGCGCTGGGCATTCGACAACAACCGCCGTGCCGGGCGCGGGTCGGATACCTTAAGCGCCTGCGAATGGTTGTTCACGCCGATCAATGCGGGCGGGCGGGTACTTGGGGTACTGGGCATTGCGCGCGCCGATACATCATCACCTTTGCGCGTCGAACAGTCCCCTTTGTTATCAAGTCTGCTCGATCAGGCTGGGCTGGCGCTCGAACGCATCACACTCGAAGGCGAAATGTCGAATGTGGCCCAATTGCGTGAACAGGACCGCCTGCGCACCGCGCTCCTGTCGTAGGTCAGCCATGATTTGCGTACGCCTTTGACGGCCATCATCGGCAATCTTCAAGCGATCACCCCAACCGATGCGATCCAAACCGGGCAATTGGCCAGCGCGCGCGCCGAAGCTGAGCGGCTCAATGGCTTTCTGGCCAATCTTCTCGATATGGCGCGGATCGAGGCCGGTGTGTTGACCCGCGGCAGCGAGCCAGTCGATCTGGCCGATGCAATCGCCAGCGCAGTGCACGATTTGCGCGTCCGACTGGCTGACACACCGATTGTCATGAATGTCTCGCCCGATTTGCCGTTTGTGAGGGTCGACCCCCAATTGTTCCATCAGTGCCTGATCAATCTGATCGACAATGCCGCCAAATATGGTGACCCCGGCTGCCCGATCACTCTCGCGGCGCGCCGCGAACCCGATGGATTGACACTAATGGTGCTCGACGAAGGCCCTGGCCTACCCTCGGGCGAGGAGAATCGCATTTTTGAGACATTTGCCCGCATCGAAGGGTCCGATCGCAAGGGCGGGACAGGTCTGGGCCTGGCCATCGTGCGCGGATTTTGCAACGCCATGGGCCTGACCGTTTCGGCGACCAACCGCACCGAAGGTGCACATGGCGCCTGTTTCGCCATCCGGTTTGATACCGCGCACCTGACCAGTGCCGAACCGGAGCTGCCGGAGAGCTCGACATGACACCACAAAGCGTTCTGGTGGTCGAAGATG